>SYAK01000345.1 GCA_005788935.1 Pseudomonadota bacterium | reverse complement strand
CTCGCGCCCGACCCGACGCGCGGCCGCGTCTTTGCGACCTGGCGAACCCTCGCCACCGTCCAGCCGCTGTCCATCGAGGACCGGTCGGCCCCGCCCCGCTCCGACCTGCGCAACCCCTGGTTGACGCCCGGGCCGGCCTTCTCGGTCGCCGAGTTCATCGCCACCCTCGCGACCTCGCGCGACCGCTCGCGGGTCGCCGTCATGAACCCCGACGGGTCGCGCCTCTACGTCAGCTGGCGCTCACCCGACGCCGTCGCGGTCCTCGACGCGTGGCCGCAGTCCGGCCTCCCACTGCGGGAAATCCGGAAGATCTCGGTCGCGGGTGACCCGGGCGCTCTCGCCGTGCTGCCAGCCGCCGACGGCCGCCCCGAGCTTGTCGCGGTGGCGTGCTTCGACGCGGCGCGCGTCGAGTTCGTGGACCCCGAGGCTGGCGTGGTGGTCGCCACCGTCCGCACCCCGCGCGGCCCCTCGGGGCTCGCGGTCATCGACCTGCCGGACCTGAAGCGGCTCTTCGTGTCGTCCTTTCATGACAACAGTGTATCGGCGATCGACCTCGACCCGACCTCCGAGACCTACCTGACGGTCATCGCCACCGCCGGAGGCCAGCCGTGAACCGCCCGCGCCTCCGCCTCCCGCTCGTCCTCGGCACCCTCGCCGCGCTGCTCGCGGCCTGCGACGATCCGGTCCCCGTCACGTACTCGGCGCTCGCCCACCCGATCGATTTTGCGGTGGCCTGTGAGGGGGATGGCGCGACGGTCGACCTCGCAGTCGACGAGACCGCGCTCGACCTCGCGGACACGACGCTCTGTCCGACGTTGCCGTCGGGAGCCGAGGCGGCCCTCTTCGGGCTCGTCCTCAACCGCGCCCCAGCCTCGGTCGCTGTGGCGCAGCTGAGCCTGCGCCAGGGGGCTCGCCGTTTCCTCGATGCGAGCTTCTTCGTCCCGGGCATGTCGGGTATCCCGACGCCGCTCGATCCGATGCGTCTGCTCAAGGCGCCAGACGCACAGCACTTCTACGTGCTCGCGGGTGGTCCCGGCGTGCTTCAGCAGTTGCAACTCCAGGGGCTTTCGGGCGACGCCCTCGCCTGGGAGACCCATGAGATGCGGCTGCCGGGGCCGCCCGCGGACGCGACCTTCGTCGGGGACACCCTCGTCGTCGCCGCCCGTGACACCGCCGAGCTGTGGCGCTACGCCGACCCCGGGGCGGTCGACTGGTCCGACGGCGCTCCGAAGGGGCTGACCATCCCGCTGCCCGCCCGCGCGCTGTCGGTGACGGCCTTCGACGGACGTCTGCTCGTCCTGTGGCGTGACCGGCCGCGCCTCAGCGTGGTCAGCCTCGACGGCGAGGTCCTCGCAGAGGTCGGCCTTGTCCCGGACTGCCGTGACGGTCTCGACGGAGACGCCGACGGCTTCGTCGACGGGGTCGACCCGGACTGCCTCGACCGCGACGATGACGACGAGTCCGACGCGACAGGCGCTGCACGCGAGGCGCTCCCCGAAGCCCTCCCAGCCTCCTTCGACGGGGCTGCGGCGTGCGCCAACGGCGTCGACGATGACGGTGACGGCGTGGCCGACGCGGACGACACCGACTGCCTCGGCGACGACCCCGGGGCCGAGGCCCTCCCCGCGTGCGCCAACAGCATCGACGACGACGCGGACGGCGCCATCGACGCCCTCGACGCGGACTGCATGCAGGTCGCTGGCCTCGGCGAAGGTCCGCCGCCGCGAGACGGCCCCTTCAGCCTGACGGTGGTCGACGGGGGCGACGCCGGGCGGTTCGTCTACGTCCTCGACGCTCGCCTCGGCGAGATCCTCGTGCTCGCGCTCAACGCTGCGTCCGAGGCTCCGTCCCTGACCCGGGTCGACGTGCACGCGGCCGACGCCGTTCCGCCGACCTTCCGCACGACGCCCTTTGCCGATGCTGCAGCAGAAGCCTCGGACAAGACGGCGCTTCCGGCGGTTCGTCAGCCCGCCTTCGCGCGGCACCTCCGCAAGAACATCCTCATCCCGTCCGGCAACCCCTTCACGCTCTCGACCTCGCGGCTCCGCGGAGAGCTCTGGGAGCGCCTCGTCGAGGTCGCCGATGTGTCGCGCACGACACCCTCCGGCCTCTGGAGCCCGGCGGTCTGCGACGCCGCGAGCCCGCCCGGCCGCTGCGCCCGCCCAGCCGCCGACGACGCCAGCTGGCTTGTCCTCGGAGCCGCCATCGACGGCCGCATCCAGCTCATCGAGGCCATCCGCCGCGGGACGCCTGTGCACCGCATTCTGCCGCGCCAGCCCGACGTCGCCAAGCGCACCCACGACGTCAGCGAGCCCAAGCTCTTCCGTCGCGGGGCCGTCATCGCGAGCCGCGCCGGCCCGGCCGCCGCGTTCCCCTTCCTCGGGCCAGCCTCCCAGGAGACCCTCGCGGCTGCTGTCACAGGCGTCTCGGCCCAGCGGGTGCGGCGGTACGGCATCTGGCCGGCCGACGACTTCGAGGCCACCCCGACCGAGACCTGGACCCTCACCTACGAGGGCGTCATTCCGCGCACCGAGGGCCGTTTCGGCGCCTTCGCGGACGCGTCGACGCTCATCGACCCCGGTCAGCGCTTCTGCGAGCACGGGGTCGCGCCCAGCGACTGGCTGCAGCTCGAGGTGCCGGTGTCCGCCGCCGCCCCGGCCCTCACCCGCGCCCTGGTGCCGACGCTCGCAGACGGTCGTGCCTGCCCGACGCGGCCCCTCACGACGACCGTCGTCGAGGTCCGTGTCACGGAGGTCGGCATGGCGCGCCTCGGCTTCGATCCCGCGACTGTCCGGATTCGCCCGCAGCTTCCGGTCCTTGACCAGGCGGCGGTACAGGAGGCTGGTCTGTCGCTGCGGCTCTGTCAGGCGGCGGTCGAGGCCCTCGACGCAGCCCTCGGCGCGCCCGAGAACCTGATCGCGCCCGGAGACGCCCTCCCGCTCGCCCCCGACCAGTTGCCGCCTCGGGTTCGCTATCGGGTCCGGGTCGGCGAAGCCTGGGCGGCCGCTGGCAGTGCGTCGGGCTTCCTGCATCGGCAGCGCTGGGACCGCGCGGCGAGCGCCTGCGTCGTCGACGCATCCCTCGACCCGCGCCTCACCGCCCGCGCGGCCGAGGTCCCGGCCGCGGTCGCCCGCTACGCCACCTGCCCGCCCACGAACGAGAGCCTCGCGGTGGCCAACGTTGGAGGCATCCTCGCGGATTCCGTG
>SYAK01000344.1 GCA_005788935.1 Pseudomonadota bacterium | reverse complement strand
GTCGTGCAGGCCGTGTCCGCAGGGCACGGGATGGGCGAGCCGGCGCAGCCACCTTCGCCGTCACAGGCGTCGTTGGCCGTTCCGGGGTCGCTGTCATTGCACGCTAGGCCAGACTCTGTCGCGACCTGGACGCAGTCCCCGGCACTGGGCTGACTCGGATTCGCATATTGCCACCTGATGCACGGGTTGGGGTCCATCGGACACAAGACCGTCGAGCCGTCGCACGTGCCGGAACCGTCGCACATCTCCCCGAGCGTCGTCGGGTCGCCATCGTCGCAGGGCGTTCCAACGCCGGCATGTGAGACCACGCATGTCGTGCCATCGGGCTCCCATGTCGTGCAAGTCGAGTCACTCGGGCATTCGATGGTCGAGCCTGCACAGACGCCACCGCCGTTGCAGCTGTCACCAGTTGTCGCGAGGTCGCCGTCATTGCATGTGGTTCCGGGGGCTGCGTAATTCGCGAAGCAATTCGTGCCGACGTTGTACCAGCTGACGCAGGCCGAGTCGGGGTCGCACGTCACAGTTCCAGAGCCGGTGCAGAGGCCACCGCCATTGCACGCGTCCCGCGAGGTGTCGAGGTTTCCGTCGTCGCATGGCGTCCCCGAGGGTGCGAAGTTCGGCTGGCAGCCGCTACCGTCGTGACTCCAGCTGACACATGTGGTGTCCGGGTCGCACGTCGGAGGCAGCTCCCCCGCGCAGGTGCCTCCCCCGTTGCAGCTGTCGTTGGAACTCGCCTCATTGCCGTCATCGCAGGGCGTCCCTGCACCCGCGTAGTTCGCGTAGCAGTTCGTGCCGTCGTTGTACCAGCTGACGCAGGCCGAGTCGGGGTCGCAGTTGGAGGGGACTTCGCCCGCGCAGACCCCACCGCCGTTGCAGATGTCATTCTGCGTCGCCGGGTTGCCGTCGTCGCACTCCGTGCTTGCGTCCGCATAGGACGCGTAGCAGGTGGTTCCGTCGTTGTACCAGCTGACGCAGCTGTTGTCCGGGTCACAGACCAAAGGAGCGGAACCGCTGCAGTTTCCAGCCCCGTCGCATTGATCGTTCGCGGTCCCGATGTCGTCGTCGTCGCAAGACGTTCCAGCCGGTGCGACGCCAGACAGGCACTCCACGCCAAACGGGACCATCGGGGCACAGGTCGTCCCGCCGGGGCACGATGAATTGGTTCCGGTGCAGACGCCCTGCCCATCGCACTGGTCACCGCTGGTCGTGTCGTAGCCGTCGTCGCATGCAACCCCTTCGGGCGACCAGGCCGATGCGCAGTCGGAGCCCGAGAGCGTCCAGCTCGCACACGGCGTGTTGGCCGTGCAGTTGATGCATTGGCCGGTGCAGGCATTACACTCCGCGCAGGCCGGGCCGCACGGGAGAGAGCACGGCACGCATCCGCCCATCTCATCAGACTGCTGACCAGGCGGGCAAGGGTTGGCAAGCGCGTCCTGCGGAGCGACCACGACCACAACGAACAGGGCCGCAGCGAGTCTGAGGGCGCAGGTGGCGAGGCGACGGGAGGGCAGTTTCGGCTGAGCCTGCATCGTGATGTTCAAGGCGACGCTCCATAGTCTGTGCGGCGGCAGGGGCAGTCATCGGCACACCAGACCATCGTGCCACCATGCGTCGGTCACGACAATCGGAAGTGTCCGGGGCCTGTCGGTCGGAATCGCTCGCATCGAAGTGTTGCGCTTCCGGGTCCCTCGCCCAGACCGAGGCCTGGCGGTTGCCCCTTGTCGGGGGGGCCGAACCGGGCGAAGCTGCCACGAGCGGGAGCACTGTGGGGGAGGGGCCGGTGCAGAAGTTCATCGCCGTCGCGGGCAACATCGGTGCCGGGAAGTCCTCGCTCGTGGAGTTCCTGCATCGCCGCTTCGGCATGACGCCAGTCTACGAGCCGTACCTCGCAAACCCCTACCTCGACGACTTCTATGCGGACATGAAGTCCTGGGCCTTCCAGAGCCAAATCTACTTCCTGACTCACAAGTTCCGTCTGCATCTCGGCCTTCACGACCCTCAGACTGCACCCGACGGAACCCGCCCGCCCGCGGTCGTCCTCGACCGCACAATTTACGAGGACGCCGAGATCTTCGCGCGGAATCTGCACGAGGCGGGGCTGATGACGCCTCGTGACTTCGGGGTTTATCAGGAACTCTACCAGAGCATGCAGCTCGCCCTCCGTCCGCCAGACCTCCTCATCTATCTGCGCTGCTCCGTCACGGCCATCCGTCGCCGCATCCGCCAGCGCGGGCGCGCCAGCGAGCAGGCGATTCCGCTCGACTACCTGAAGCGACTCAACCGCCTCTACGAGGAATGGATTGCGCGCTATACGCTCTGTCCGGTCTTCGTGTGGGATTCCGAACGGCAGGATTATCTGACGGATCTCGAGGGTCTCATGGACTTCCGTCACCAACTCTCCCGATTCTTGTGAGTTCAAACGAATGCGCCGTGGACGCAGCCTGCAGGCGCAGGTCGCATCCGCCGCGAGCCGCAACGCCCCGGAGGCCCCTCTGGCCGATCGAGGCAGGTAGAGAAACGGCATGGACACCCCCCTCTACATCGCCGTCGAAGGGCCCATCGGGGTCGGCAAGACGACACTCGTCGAGCGACTCGCAGGGCGCCTGTCGGCCCGCATCGTCCTCGAGTCATTCGAAGACAACCCCTTCCTCGGTCGCTTCTACGAGGACCCGTCGCGCTGGGCCTTTCCGACGCAGCTCTTCTTCCTCATGTCGCGCTTCCGTCAGCAGCAGGAGCTGATGCAGGCGGACCTCTTCCGCCCCAACATGCTCGCCGACTATCACCTCCTGAAGGACCGCATCTTTGCCCAGCTGACCCTGGGCGACGACGAGCTGGCTCTCTACGAGCGCGTCTACCGCTCGCTCGCGACCCAGATCCTGCGACCCGATGTCATCGTCTATCTGCATGCCCCGCTCGAGACGCTGCTCGCCCGCATCGACCGGCGCGGGCGTGCGATCGAGCGCGGCATCGACCCCGACTACCTCGCGAATCTCTCCCGGGCCTATGCGCAGTTTTTTGCGCGCTACCATGACTCTCCGGTGCTGCGTGTCGACAACGCCGATCTCGATTACGCATCCGACACGCCCGAGGCCCACGGCATCGTGGACGCGCTCGTCGCCCGCATCCGCGCTCTCGCGCATCCCCACCAGGAGACCGCCCCGTGACCGCCACGAGCACCCCCGAACACCCGCCCGCCGAGGCGCTCTCGAAGGCCTTCATCGGGACCGCTGGTCTGATCGGCGTCGGCAAGACGACCCTCGCGAATGCGCTTGGCGCTCACCTCGGCCTCGATGTCCATCACGAGCCGCTCGAGGACAACGTCTATCTCGAGGACTTCTACGCTGACACCGGCCGCTGGGCCTTCCCGATGCAGATCTACCTGCTGAATCGGCGCTTCCAGCAGCACCAGGCGATCATCTGGCGTGGTCGTGGGGCGGTGCAGGACCGCACCATCTACGAGGACGCCATCTTTGCGCAGGTGCTTGTCGACATGGGCCTCATGCACCCGCGCGACCACGAGACGTACCTGACGCTCTATCGCAACCTCGCGAACTTCATGTGCCGTCCGACCGCCATTGTCTACCTGCACGCTCGTCCCGAGGCCTGTCACGAACGCATCGCCCGACGTGGTCGCGCCTTTGAGCGGGTCATCTCGCTCGAGTACCTGCAGCGACTGTACGCCGCCTACGAGACGTTCGTGGCCGACATTTCCCGGACGATTCCGGTTATTCAGGTCGACTGGGAGAACTTTGGCGACGTGGAAGCCCTCGCCAACGCCATCTCTCGCGAGGTGACGCGCACCTCCTGGTTGCGTCAGGTGACGCTCTGACCCCAGCGCGCACGTTCCCATTCGGGATCGCCCCATCGGGGGGCGTGTCCGAACACAGGCCTCGTGCTGTCAGGGCCTGAGCCGGCTGCCTCAGAGCTGCCCCCGCGCCGCCTTGAGTACGTCGATAACGCTGACGATGCCGACAAGCGCTCCGTCCGCGTCGAGGACCGGGAGTGCGCCGTAGCGGGTGTCCACGAAGGCCTCGATCAGCGAGTCGACGTCATCCTCGGCGCTGACCGTGTACGGGTCATGGGCCATGAAATCATCGACCGTCCGGTCGCGCAGGCGCCCGTCTGCCGTGCCATCCACGCCAGACCACCAGAGCGCCCGCACGTCCCGATCGGACAACACGCCGACGAGGCGCCCGTCGTCGAGGACTGGCAGGTGACGGACGTCGTTGTCGTGCATGAGGCGAAGCGCATCGCCGACGGGGCGGCGTGGGCTCGTGGTGACCGGATCGGGCGTCATGAGGTCGGTGGCTTGCATGGCAACTCGCTCGCGTTGCGGAGGGTGCGGCGCCGTCGTGGCGACGGAATGAGCCCATGCAACCCGCGTGCCGACCTCGGCGTCGCCTCTCAGGCGGTCTCGAGGGCGCGGGCGTGTCGCATGAGACGTCCCGTGGGACACGCTGTGCCATTTTTGGCACAGACCCAGCCGGGCACGTCCGAGTTCGACCCCGAGCCCGTCAGGGGTCGAGCCCGGCCTCGCGCCAGACCTCGGGCACGGTGAAAGCCAGCCCGAGGTCCACCTCGGTGGCAGGTCGCCACGCCCCGGGCGGGAGGTCGTCCGGCAAGGCGAGGCACCCGATCGCGACGCGCGCCAGCTGGGTAACGTGCGAGCCGAGGGCGGCGACCATGCGGCGGACCTGGTGGTATTGACCTTCCCGGATGAGCACCCGGACCCGCGCGGTCCCATCCGGGCTCGCGGCCAGGGGAAGGAGCAGCCCGGGCGCGAGCTCGGTCCCGTCGGCCAGGCGCATGCCGTGACGCACGATATTGACTGCTGCGCTTGAGAGCGGTTGGCTCAGGATCGCGTCGTAGGTCTTCGGGACGTGCCGCCGCGGGTGGGTGAGGCGGTGGTTCAACCCCCCATCCTCTGTCAGGATCAGGAGCCCGGTCGTGTCCTTGTCGAGCCGCCCCGCAGGTGCGAGCCCGGGTCTCCGTACCTCGGCAGGCACGAGGTCGAGCACCGTGGGATGCAGCGCGTCGGTGGTCGCTGACACGCACCCCGTCGGCTTGTGGAGCAGCAACGTCAGGGGGCCCCGGGCGTCCAGTCCGCGCCCGTCAAGCGACAGCGCCGCGTCGGGCGCCACGTGCGTTGCCCCGTCACGGATCACGATGCCGTTGACCATCACTCGCGCGCTTCGGCAGAGGCGCCCGGCGTCCGCCCGCGAGACCCCCGCGCGCTCGGCGACGGCCCGGTCGAGGCGCCGACCGCTCATCCGATGCCCCAAGCGCGCCCGCGACAGCCCCTCACCGCATGGGCCTCACTGCGCACCGAGGCGCTGTCGGTCCTGACGGCCTGGCCGAACGAGGCCTTGGCGACGACCTGCCCCGCATGCGCTGGCTCACCCCCGCAGGCCCCCGACAGGCGACCCGCAGGAAGCGCGCCGGCTGCCTGTCTCATGCCCCGAGCACCGCACGCATCGCGGCAGCCCGCGCCGGGAAGCCCTCGAGCAGCGCCCGCGCCCGCGCCGTGACGGCGGCCGCCGTGATGCCGAAGACCTCGGCGAGCACTTCCGCTGGAGCCGACTCGCCGAAGCGGTCGATGCCGACGACGTCGCCGAACGGGCCCGCGATGCGCTCCCAACCGACCGAGCGCCCGGCCTCGACCACGAGCCGCACCGGCGCCTCCGCCGGCAGGACCGAGGTCTGGTAGCTCTCGGGTTGGCTCAGGAAGCGCTCGAGCGACGGCATCGACACGACGCGACAGGCGACGCCCTCGGACGCCAGCGTCTTTGCGGCCTCGATCGCGACATGCAACTCGGAGCCCGTCGCGACCAGCACGAGCCGCGGGGCGGGCACGTCGACCACAACGTAGCCACCACGCAGCAGCCCCTCGCCAGTGCCCGAGACGCCGGGAATGTCCTGGCGTGTCAGGAGCAGGGCGGTCGGGCGACTGACGTTCGACAACGCCGCAATCCACGCCCACGCCGTCTCGCGCGCGTCACCGGGGCGGATCACCTCGAGGTTCGGGATGAGGCGCAGCGCCTGTGCGTGCTCGACGCTCTGGTGGGTTGGCCCGTACTCGCCGAGGATGATCGAGTCGTGCGTCAGCACGTACACGGCTCGAACGCCCATCAGCGCCGAGAGGCGCATCGACCCGCGCATGTAGTCCGAGAAGGTCAGGAAGGTCGCGCCGTACGGGATGAGGCCGCCGTGGAGCGCCACGCCGTTCATGATGGCGCCCATCGCGTGCTCGCGGATCCCGTAGTGCAGGTTGCGGCCTGCGGGTTCGTGACGCGAGAAGCTCTTCTCGCCGTCGAGCAGCGTCTTCGTGGAGCTCGCCAGATCTGCCGAGCCCCCCCACAAGCCCGGGAAGTGCGGCGCGAGCGCGTTCAGCACCTTGCCCGATGCCACGCGGGTCGCGACTGGCGCGTCCCCGAAGGTCGGCACGAGCGCGGCCGTCTTCGTCACGAGCTCGGCCTCCGTGTGCGAGGCGTGCATCCCCTGCCACGTGGTCCACAGCTCGGGGAACTCGGCGGCGTAGGCGACCGCGCGTGCCTCCCACGCGGCCTTTCGGGCCACACCGCGAGCGCGCAGGTCACCGAACGCCGCGACGGCCTCGGGATCTGCGAAGAAGGACACGGCCGGGTCCCAGCCAATGGCCTGCTTGACGAGCGCCGTCTCCTTCGCGCCGAGCGGCGAACCGTGGGACGACGCCTTGCC
>SYAK01000343.1 GCA_005788935.1 Pseudomonadota bacterium | reverse complement strand
GCGAGCGCGGCGGCCATCGCGTCCGACAGCCTGATGTCGGGCTCGGCGGGGCGATAGCCCGGGAGATTGCGCCACGACCCGAAGAAGTAGACGACCTCGCGCCCGTGCGAGGCGGGCAGCACCCCTGACGCTGTGGCGGCCCGCCGCGCGAAGAGGTAGCGCCACGACCGCGCCTCGGGGCCGCTCGTGGCCGCTAGCAGGCTCCGCGCGGGGCAGGTGAAGCGGAGATCCGTGTACACATCCGCCAGCGCATCATCCGGAGTCGCATAACGCGCAAGCGGATACATCGCGAGGATCTCGGCGAGGATCCGCTGCACGTCCAGCCCGCTCGCAGCGGCCATCGGGGCGGCGACCAGCGCGCGCACGGCCTCGGGCCAGCGCTCGACCGTGACGCCGGTCACCGCGAGCAACCCGGCGAGCTCTTCGGCGTTCGAGCCGACGAGGATGGCTGGCGGCGCGGCGTTCTTCGACGCGTAGCGCCGCCCGATGAGGTCGAGCGGGTCGCTCGTCAGGAGGCGCCCGTCGAGGGTCGGTCCAAGCCGCCCGCTCGGCCCGAGCGTTGGCGACGTGAAGGTCGGCGGCGTATGCGTCGCCTGCACGATGACCTCGACCGGCAACCGCCGGAGGCACGCGAGCAGGGCGTCCGGGGCCTGCGACGCGCACGCCGTCCGCGCGATCGACCGCTCGCCGTCCGACAGCGCCGCCTCGAGGGTCCGCGCGGTCGCCGCCCCGCTCATCACGACCGCCTGCGAAAACAGCCCGACACTCGACGGCGCGGCCACGTGCAGCGCTGTCTGCACGGCCCCCGCCGACGTCCCCGCGAGCGTCACCCGCGCCGTGTCGCCACCGAAGGCCCCGATGTTGCCCTGGATCCAGCCGAGCGCCCGCTGCTGGTCGAGCAGCCCGTAGTTGCCGAGCGGTCCCTCGGGCTGCTCGGCCGCGAGGGCTGGGTGAGCGAGCCAACCGAGCGCCCCGAGGCGCGACTGCACCGTCACCACGATGATCCCGTGATCGCCAGCGAGGACGGCCCCGTCGTAGACGACGCCGCCGCCTGGCAGCCTTACCGAGGCCCCACCACCGACGTGGCCGCCGCCGTGCAGGTAGACCAGCACGGGGCAGCCCGCGTCCCCGCAGACCTCGGCCGTCGGGGCCCAGACGTTGAGCGTCAGGCAGTCCTCGTCACCCGTCACCGCCCCGACGTCACCCGTCGTCTCGGCGTACGCAGCTGGCTGCGGACACACCGGCCCGAAGTCGGCGGCCACGTGTGGGGCGGCGCGACAGGGGGCGGGCGCGGGGGCCCTGAAACGCAGGGCGCCGACAGGCGGCGCGGCGTACGGGATGCCACGCCAGTTGCGGAGGCCGTCTCGGAGCAGGCCGACGACCGGCCCCTCCTGGGTCGGGATGACGAGCGGATCGCCCGCGAGGGCACCACCGACCGGCTCGCAGCCGCCTGTCGCGGCCAGTGTCCCGGCGTCATCCGCATCGGCAGGCCCAGCGGGTGCCGCCACGTCCTCGGCGCGTTCGGCGTCCGGCACGTCCTCGGCTGGCGCGCTGGCGTCCGTCCCCGGGTCGCCCGCGGTCCCGCCCGCGGCCGGCACGCCTTCGTCCGAGGCCGACCCGAAGCCCGCGTCGGCCGACTGGCTGGTCCCACCCACGGCGTCGAAGGCGCCCGTTGCAGCGAGCTCGCCCGCGTCGCAGGCCGCGAGCACCGCTGCGAGCACCAGCGTGAGCGCGCGGGTCAGGGGGGGTAGGGTGAATCGGGGTCGCATGGATGCTCCGGCTCGGCCTCGTCGGGGCCAGGCCGCATGCTAGCGGTCCGCCACGTCGCAGATCCACAAAAAGCGGGGCGCCCGCATCTCGCCACATCTCGCCACGCGAGGGGTCGCCAGCGGGGCGCGCGCCTGCTACGCTGCCAGCGTGCGCTTCTCCGAACTGCTCGGCCACCAGCGGCCGCTCGAGCTCCTCGCCCAGGCCCAGCGCCTCGGGCGCGTCCACCACGCGTGGCTCTTCGCCGGCCCCGAGGGCATCGGCAAGCGCCGCGTCGCCTACGCCTTCGTGGCCCGCCTCTTCTGCGAGGCGCCCGCCCCCGACGGCGAGGCCTGCGGCCTCTGTCGCCACTGCCGTCGCGTGCTGGCCCTCCCGCGCTGGTATGACGATAACGGCCCCTGGAAGCCGCCGCCACCCGAGCCGAACGTCCCGCTGACGCCGCTGCACCCCGACATCGTGACGGTCGTGCCCTACGGCCCCCAGATCCGCATCGAGCAGGTCCGCGAGGTCCGCCGCGTCGCCCAGTTCCCGCCCGTCGAGGCCCCGCTCCGCGTCATCATCATCGACCCCGCCGAGGTGATGAACGAGGCGGCCGCCAACGCGCTCTTGAAGACCCTCGAAGAGCCACCCGCCCACACGCGCTTCATCCTGCTGTCGCACAGCCCGTCGAGCCTGCTCGTGACCATCCGCTCGCGTTGCCAGCGACTCGATTTTCAGCCGCTCGCCGAGGCGCAGGTGGCCTCCGTCGTCGCCCGCGAGCAGCCCGACGCCTCGCCCGAGGCCCGCATGACGGCCGTCCGCGTCGCCCAGGGCAGCCCGCGGCTGGCGATCCAGCTGGTATCGGACCCGGTGCTCGCCGCCTGGATGCCGCTCGCCGCGCGCCTCTGCCGGCTCGACCCGGCGCGCCCGGCCCTCGCCCTCGTCCTCGCCGCCGAAATGGCGGAGCTCGGGGCGCCCGGCACCCTCTTCGAGCTGCTCGTCCGCCTGCTGCGCGACGCGCTGATGCTGCTCGTGCATCAGGGGGCGCCAGACAGCCCCGCCGAGCCGCCGTTCCATGCCCCGATCGCCGCCGAGCTCGCCCACTACGCACGTCGCCAGTCGGTCGACGGGCTGCTGCACCGGGTCGCTATCGCCGAGGACACGCGGCTCGCGGTCGAGACCTTCAACACCCCGCTGCGCCTCGGGCTCGAGCGGCTGCTGCTCGAAATCGCGGCCCCCGCAGGTCAGGAGCGCGCGCACCCGTTCGTCGACCGGCGCGCCGTGCTGTGAGGCCCCGCGCGGCCGACTGAATGAGTCTTCATTCAGCGCGTCTGGCGCCCCGGAACACGAGCCAGTAGGCGCCCTCGGCGTCGGTCGGGACGCGCAGGCCGTCGTAGCCCGGGTCAGCCGTCTGGACGAGGTCAAGGCGCGCGTCGCCGTCGAGGTCACCGAGGAACCAGGCGCGGGCCCCCGACGGCGCGTCCGTCCAGGAGGCCGCGAAGAAGCCGTCGAGGAGGCCGCTCGAGGGGACGCTCCAGCGCGTTGCCTCGGTCCCCTGCCCGACCCGCCAGACCTTCCAGAACGGACCGCGCGCGTCCTGGAAGGCGAAGCCGCCCGGCTGCTCGGGATCGGCGGTCTGGACGAGCTCGACGCGGCCGTCGCCGTCGAGGTCAAGGCTCGTCCAGAAGCGCTCGCCGCCGAGCGCGGGCGACGATGCATACGCGGCCGCGAAGAAGCCGTCCGGCAGCCCGCTGTCCCCGACCCGGACGACGCGCCCCGCACCGAACCCATCCGCGCCCATCGCGTGAACGCGCCAGAACGGGCCCTCTGCGTCGCGCCAGACCGACCCGCCGGGGAGCACCGGATCGGCCGTCTGAACGAGCTCTGCGCGGCGGTCGCCGTCGAGGTCGAGGAGGCTCCAGAAGCGCGTCCCGGGGGCGGCGCTCGTGTACTGCGCGGCGAAGAAGCCGTCGGTCGTGCCAGCGTCGGGCACGCCGAAGCGCCGAGAGGCCGCCTCGAAGCCGCTCGCGGTCCCGCGCCAGGCCTTCCAGTGCGGACCGCTGGCGTCACGCCAGACCTGGCCACCCGGCCGCGTCGGGTCCGAGGTCTGGACGAGGTCGAGGCGCTGGTCGCCGTCCGTGTCGACGAGGGCCCACTGCCGGGCATCAAGCCCCATCCACGGCGCGAAGAAGCCGTCGCCGAGCCCGGAGGACGGGACGCTCCACCGGACGGGCGACCCCGCAAAGCCGTCGGGCCCCGACCGCCACACCTGCCAGAAGGCGCCGCCCGTATCGGTCCGGACGAAGCCGCCCGCGCGCGACGGGTTGGCCGTCTGGACGAGCTCCGGGCGGCGGTCGCCGTCGAGATCGACCGTGTACCACCAGCGCGCGTCGTAGCCCCAGAAGGCTGCGAAGAAGCCGTCGGACAGGCCGCTGTCGGGTACCGCCCAGCGCGTCGCGGTCGGGGCGAAGCCTCCCTCGACGGCGAGATGGACGCGCCAGAAGGGCCCTGCTCCGTCGCGCAGGACCCGCCCCGCGTCATCGCCCGGGTCGGCCGTCTGGACGAGGTCGGGGCGCCCGTCGCCGTTGAGGTCGAGCGTCGCCCAGCCACGCGCGCCAACCGCCTGACTGGCGGCGAAGAAGCCGTCGTCGAGCCCGGACGGCGGGACCCTCCAGCGCACCGGACGGTCGTCAAAGCCGGCGCCAGGCGCGTTCGACCCGCTGTCGGTCGCAGCCGCGTCGGCTGCACCCACATCGCCCCCGCCGCCGCCCGCGTCCAGCTCTCCCGCGTCGGCCCCGCCACCGCTCGCGTCAGACCCGCCGACCGCGTCCGGACCGCGCGCGTCCGAGGCGACGACGTCGTCCAAGCCGCTCGCGTCCGCCTCGGACCCGGAGCCGCCGTCGGGTCCGCCTTCGGGTCCAGGGCCCGCGTCGCCCGCGGCCGGAGGCCCTCCGCTGCCGTCCTCCTCGGGTCCTGGGCCGGTGTCGTCCGCGCTGGCGCCGACCGTGTCCCCGCCGCAGCCGCCGAGTCCGGTCAGGACCCACGCCGCCGCTGACACCCAACCCACGCGCACCCGATGACCCCGCATGTCGACCTCCTGAGAACAGGCTAGGCCGCCGCGACCACCCGTGTCGAG
This sequence comes from Pseudomonadota bacterium, assembly GCA_005788935.1. The sequence goes on along the minus strand of SYAK01000343.1, from coordinate 924 downwards.
GCCGCCACGCGCAAATCCCCCTCAGCGGCGCACCGCGCCACTGCGCTGTGCCAAAATGACATTTCTGCCATTCTGACACAGCCTCGATCCGGACCCGCGCCCGTTCGTGCTTCAGGGGACCGCGACGCGCGGCACCGAAGGGTGGATGCGCGAGACGACCTCGTAGTGGATGGTCCCCATCCAGCTGGCGAGGTCATCGGCGGTCACGGCCTCGTCCCCGTCGACCCCGAGCAGCGTGGCGACAGCCCCGGTCCGCGCGGTCGGGATGTCGGTCACGTCGACCATCATCATGTTCATGCAGATCCGCCCGCGGACAGGCGCCCGAACCCCATCGACGAGCACGTGGCCGAGGTTCGACAGCCGGCGGTCGTAGCCCTCGTGGTAGCCGACAGGCACGATCGCGATGCGGAGGTCGCTCGTCGCGCGAAAGGTCCGCCCGTAACCGATCCAGGCGCCGCGCGGGACGTCCTTGACCTGGACGAGGCGGGCCCGCCACGTCAACGCGGGCCGCAGCTCGGGGTGGAAGCCGCCCCAGGCGCCATCGGCGTCGCGCAGCGGAGCGGGCGCCATGGCGGCGACGCGGGTCTCGCGCGAGGGCCACAGCCCGTAGGCCGCGACGCCGATGCGCACGAGGCCGCCGTGGGTCGTCGGCTGCAAGAGCGCCGCCGCGCTGTTGGCGGTGTTCGGCACGAGGACGGGCAGACCGGCGTCCCGGAAGGCGGCCTCGGCCTCGCGGAAGCGCGCGAGCTGGGTCGCGGCGAAGCCGTGGTCGGTCGTGTCCTCGATGTCGGCGAAGTGGGTGGAGATTCCCTCCACGACCACGCCGGGCAGACCGGCCGCCAGCTCGGCGAGCGCCAGCGCGTCGGCCAGCGCGAGCCCCTGGCGGTGGTTGCCGGTCTCGATCTTCAGGTGAACCCGCGCCTC
>SYAK01000342.1 GCA_005788935.1 Pseudomonadota bacterium | reverse complement strand
GACGTCGGGCTGCCCGCGCACTCGGGAAGACGGGAAAGGCGTGCAATCCGCCGCGACGCCCGCTAGGACGCTCGGGCCCCCACGCCTCCGCGAGGACGCACGATGACCGAGCCGACACCAGAACACGCGACCCCCACGGCCGTCCGCCCGTCCGACCGCCGCATGCGCCCGGTGCTGCTCGACCTGTGGTCCGAGATCCGGGCCGACTGGGGCTTCGTCAGCGAGCGCCTCGCCGACCGCTTCCGCGAGGCCCGCCAGCTGCACTCGGCCGAGCGCCGCGCCGTCGCCGAGACCCTCTACGGCATGGTGCGCAGATTTCGCACCCTTGAGGCGGTCCTCGTGGAGGCCGACTGCCCCGTGCCGCCACCCGAGCCCGGCCGCGAGCCGACCCCCGAGCGCGCGATGGTCGAGCTCCTCGCCTACCGCCTGCTCTTCGAGGGGGCCTCGCGCGATGACGCCGCTGGCGCCGCCCCGAACGTCGACTGGCGCCGCGTCCTCGCCGCACGCGCCGCCCAGCTCGCCGACCCCGACCCGGTCCGCCGCCTGGCACTCGGGTCGTCGCTGCCCGACTGGCTCGCGGAGCGCTTCATCGCCGACTACGGGCCCGATCGCGCCGCGGTCGTCGCCGAACACCTCAACGGCCGCGCCCCGCTGACGCTGCGCGCCAACCGCCTGAAGGGCGATCGCGGGACCCTCGCCGCCGCCCTGCTCACCGAGGGGATCGCGACAGCCCCAACCGCCTTCGCGCCCGACGGGCTCCACGCCCGGACACGCACCAACGTCTTTGGTCTCAAAGCCTTCCGCGATGGCCTGCTCGAGGTTCAGGACGAGGCCTCCCAGCTCGTCGCCGAGCTCGTCGCCCCGTCGCCAGGCGCCCTCGTCATCGACGCCTGCGCGGGTGCGGGCGGCAAGACCCTCGCCCTCGCGTCGATGATGAAGAACCGCGGGCGCCTCGTGGCCCTCGACATCCACGCCCACAAGCTCGCCGAGCTGACCCGCCGCGCCCGCCGCGCCGGGCTGTCGAACCACCGCGTCGTCCCGGTCCCGGCCGACGGCCCCTACCCGCCCGAGGTCGCCGCGCTGCTGGGTCGGGCCGACCGCGTCCTCGTCGACGCGCCCTGCGATGGCGTCGGCTCGATGCGGCGTCACCCCGAGGTCCGCTGGCGCATGGGTCGCGACTTCGTCGAGGCCCTCCCGGACGTGCAGCTCGGCATCGCCCTCCGCGCGGCCGACCTCGTGCGCCCGGGCGGCCGCCTCGTCTACGCAACCTGCACCATCTTCGAGGCCGAGAACGAGGGCGTCGTCCGTCGCTTCCTCGCGGCCCGGCCCGACTTCGAGCGCGTCTCGGCCCGCGAGCTGCTCGGTCGCGCGCGCGCCGACCGCGTCGCGACGCCCGACGGGATGGCGCTCGCCACCCTGCCTGACGGGTCCGAGGACGGCATGGATGGCTTCTTCGCCGCGGCGCTGCGGCGGCGATCGTGACCCGGCCGCTCGCTGGAAGTCCGCGTCAGATCTGACGCTTCCGCGTCGCGGCGCGTTATTCCTTTTCAAACGGCTCGTAGAATTGCTAACGTGTCGCGTCCCCGGAGGTCACTTCGCCTCTGGTGCGCCGCTCGCATCGCTCCTCACCGCGAGCCCCCCGATCCCTCGCCGCCGTCACAGCGGCCGTTACCGGAGAAGCAGAGGTCATCGATGAAGAAACTGAATCCACGATGGAAGACGGCGCTGGGGGCCGCATGGCTGACCCTCGCAGCGGGCGGCCTGGCCGCTGGCTGCGGCGCGCGCATCACGGCCGACGGCGTCGGCGAGTGCCCCAATGACCCGACGGCCTGCCCGTCGGTCACCAACATCCTCCCCGAGCCGGCTGGCGAGAACTGCCCGACGGGTGGTGTTGCGGTCCGCAACGGCTTCGACGCCGACAAGAACGGCGTCATCTCCGACGGCGAGCTGACCTCGATCGCGTATGTCTGCAACGGCGCGACGGGCGAGACCGGCGAAGAAGGCCGCACCCCCGAGGTCGCGTCGACCGAGGCGACCGAGGCGCAGTGCCCGAACGGCGGCTTCGTCGTGACGGTCGACGGCGCCGAGACCGTCCTCTGCAATGGCACGGACGGCACGAACGGCACCGACGGCGTCGACGGCGAAGACGGCGTGACGCCGACCATCACGGTCGACCCCGCGACCGACGCGCAGTGCCCGAACGGTGGCACGGTCGTGACGATCAACGACATCGAGAGCCTGATCTGCCAGGGCGTCGACGGCGTCGACGGCGAGGACGGCCACACCCCCGAGGTCTCGGTCGCTCCCGCGAGCCTCAACGAGTGCAAGAACGGCGGCATCATCCTGACCGTCGACGGCGCTGGCACCTACATCTGCAACGGCGAGAACGGCGCGAACGGCGCCGATGGCCGCACCCCGGTCATCAAGGTCGCCCCGGCCGACGACAACCAGTGCCCGAACGGCGGCGCGGTCATCACCGTCGACGACAGCGGCACGATCGTGTGCAACGGCGCGCCTGGCGAGACTGGCGCGACCGGCCGCACCCCCGTCATCACGGTGACGCCCGCGACCGCTGGCCAGTGCGCCTACGGTGGCGCCGTCATCGCGATCGACGGCATCGGCTCGGCCATCTGCAACGGTGCCCCCGGCCGCGACGGCCGCACCCCGGTCGTGTCCGTCACCCCGGCTGGCGTCAACCAGTGCCCCTACGGCGGCGCGCTCCTCACGGTCGACGGCAGCGGGACGGCCATCTGCACCGGCACCCCCGGCCACACCCCGGTCATCGCGGTCAACCCGGCGACTGAGGGCCAGTGCAAGGGTGGCGGTTCGGTCATCACCGTGGACGGCGTCAACACCGTCCTCTGCAACGGCATCACGCCGCGCGTCACGACCACCTCTGCGACGGCCGAGCAGTGCGCGGCCGGCGGCGTCGTCATCGCGATCGACAGCGTCCAGAACAGCTCGACAGTCGTCTGCAACGGCGAGCAGGGCGTCGACGGGCAGGACGGGCAGGACGGCACGAACGGCACCAACGGTCTGAATGGCCCGTCGGCCCTCGTGACCGAGACCACCAGCGTCGTCGCGACCGACGACTGCCCGGGCGGCACGCGCACGATTCGCATCGGCGTCGATGATGGCGCCGGTGGCGGCATCGCGCGCAACAGCGTCCTCGAGGCGGGTGAAGTCCGCTCCACGTCCGTGTCGTGCCTGCCAGCCCCCGTCATCGGCGGCTCGGGCACGGGCCCGAACGCGGGCGAGGTGTTCTCGATGGGCAACATCAAGGACCTCGAGACGCTCTCGGACGGCTCGCTCTCCCCGACGGGCAACATCTCGGTCATCGAGAACGACTACCTGTGGGTGGTGAACACGGCCGACTCGTCCGTCTCGAAGTGGGACGCGCAGGCGAAGGCCGAGATCGCGCGCTACAAGGTCGGACTCAAGGCGAATGAGTGCGTCGGGCAGTGCTGCCACGTCGGCGGCTGCAACATGCCGTCGCGCGTCGTGATGGACAGCAACGGCGACGCCTACGTCGCGAACCGCGGCTTCGGCATCCAGGGGACGGTCGCCAAGATCGCGGCCGATGTGTCGGAGTGCGTGGACCGCAACGGCAACGGCCAGATCGACACGTCGAGCTCGGCGACGCCGCTCGGCTGGAACGACGCCGGTGAGCACCTCGACGAGTGCATTCTCTGGAACAAGCCGGTCGGCCCGGTCGACACGCTGCTGCGGGCGATCGCCATCGACCGCGGCGACGCGACGACGCCGAACGGCTACGTCTGGGTGGGCTCGTACAACCTCGGGAAGGTCTGGCGCCTCGACCCCCGCACGGGCGACTACACCGCGACCCCGGGTGAGGAGGGTCTCCAGCTCTCGGCCGGCTTCGGCGGCACCTACGGCGCGGTCGTCACGTCGAACAACACGATCTACTGGACGTCGCTGAATGCGTCCTACCTCTCGCCCCTGAACGCGACGACGCTCGAGGTCGGCCCGCTCGTCTCGCAGATGGACGGCAGCATCTACGGCGCGACGGGTGACTCGTTCGGGCGCATCTGGGGCAGCTACGGCAACCGCATCGTCGGCTACGACCCCGCGACCAACGCGCGTACCTACCTGGACGTGCCGTCGACCGTCTCGTCGGGCATTACGTCGGACGCGCAGGGCAACCTCTGGTTTGGCCATCAGATCGGCAACGGCAACGTTGGCCTTGGCCGCTTCCCGGCCACCGCCTTCGTGGCCAACGGCCAGATCGCGAGCGACGCCGCGACCTTCTTCGACACGGGGGTTGCGCGTTCGGGCAGCCAGAGCGCGGTCGGTGTCGACCGTGGCGGCGCGGTTTGGCAGGCCCACAACGGTGGTGACAGCCGCCTCGTGCGCTACGACGTCACCGCTGGCACGGCGCAGCATTACCTCGGGCCGAACATGACGTACTCGTACTCGGACTTCACGGGCTCGGTGCGCCGCGCCGCGACGAAGCAGGGCAGCTGGGAGGGCATCTACCAGATCCCGTGCGCCAACGCGGTGTTTAACCAGTTCAACCTGTACGGCGAGTACCCGACGGGCTCGACGACGACGGTCAGCGTCCGTCGCGCTTCGACCGAGGCGGCGCTCGCGACGACGGCGGCCATCCCGCTCGCGACGGTGCCGGCGAACGCGTCGCCCTACGCGCTCGGCACCGTGCTGACGGGCGCGGGTGCCACCAGCGGCGCCTGGATGAAGGTGACCATCGTCCTGAAGCAGGGTGCGAACGGCGCGACGCCGATCGCCTCGGGCTTCCGCTTCAACTGGACCTGCCCGGCTCCGTGATGAAGCCGCGCCGCGAGCCTCGCGGCGACGTGTGACAGCGAGAGGCCGCTCCTTCGGGGGCGGCCTCTTGGCATTTCAGGCCACCGCGTCACGAGCGCCCACAGGGCCACGCCCGTCGTCCTCAAGCCAGATCGACCCGCCCTCCAGCGCCACCCCCGCTGCAGCCCCTTCGCGACCGCGGCCGCAGGGCCCTCCTCGAGGCTGCCGAAGCCCTCGCAGGCCCAGCGCGCCCGCGACTCGCGCGCCCCCACGCCCTCGGCCGCGTGCCCGAGGGACGTGGCGTCAGCACCGAGGCAGCCCCCCGGAACGGGACCTGCGCGCGCCCCGGGGCCACCCGGTCGGGGCCCGACGCGCCCTCCGCCCATGGCGAAACGGCCTCGAAGCGCGCCACTGTGAACACCACGCCACCCGTGTTCCACACGGTTCCGTGGCTCGCGCCGCCTCGCCCACGCGCCCTACGGCCGAGCCTGTCCGAAGCGCTCGCGGCATGGCCCCGGCTCGCGGTCCGCACGGCCCGGCGACGCGTCCGCTCGCCCCAACCCTCAAAGGGGGTCGACGGGGCCCCCGCACCGACCTCTGCTGCCCACGTGGCGCCCGCACGCGCAACGGCCCCAAAAGGAAAAGCCCCGACGCTTCGCAACGTCGGGGCTCCCTGCGTCATCGAGCCAGGCCAAGCCTGACTCCACGCGGTCAACTCACTCGTTGACGTTCTTCACCCGGTCACCGGCCTCCGCCTTGTCGATCTTGAAGTGCACGCGGCGGTTCTGGGCATGCTCCGCCTCGGTCTTCGCGTTCGGGACGCGGGGCTGATCCGGGCCGTAGCCGATCGGCACGAGGCGGGCGCCATCGACCTTGCCCTTCTCGACGAGGTACTTCACGACCGACTCGGCCCGGCGCTGGCTGAGGCGCTTGTTGTAGGCCGCGTCGCCGCGGCTGTCGGTGTGACCCTCGACGTGGATGGTCTTCAGCTCGGGGTGGGCGTTCAGGATGGCCGACACGTTGTCGAGCAGCTCGAAGCTCTTCTCGAGGATCTCCGAACCGTTGAAGCGGAAGAAGACCTCCTCGAGGATCTCGATGCCCGTCTCCGTCACCACCGCCTTCTGCGCCTCCTTGCACCCGTTGAACTCGGCCGAGCCGGCCACGTCGGGGCAGTTGTCGCTCGCGTCGAAGACGCCGTCGCCGTCGCGATCGGGGACTGGGCAGCCCGCGTCGGGCCCCGCAACGTCGGGGCACTTGTCCTCGAGGTCGAGGACGCCGTCGCCGTCGTTGTCCGCCTCGGGGCAGCCGTCCTCGTCCTTGAAGCCGTCCTTGTCCTCGGGCTCCGTCGGGCAGGCGTCGACTGCGTCGAAGATGCCGTCGCCGTCGGTGTCGACGGTCGCGTCCGGGCAGCCGTCGGCGTCCTGGAACTTGTTGAAATCTTCGGCCTTGTCCGGGCACGAGTCGGCCGCGTCGAGGATCCCGTCCTTGTCCAGGTCGGGCGGCGGGGGCGCCGCCTTCTCGAACAGCTTGAGCGACCCGGAGAAGCCGATCGCCATGAAGTCGCCGTCCGCCCAGCCTGGATCGTCCCGGTTCGTCTCGAAGGCGTAGTGGAAGCGCGCGAACGGGCCGCCGCGGATGACGTCCGCGATGTCGAACTCGTAGCCCACCCCGAACTCGGCGCCCGGACGGACGACCTCGCCCGTCGAAACCAGCGCGAGCGCGGCACCGACCCAGAGGTCACCCGGGACATGGCCGACCGCCGGGTACACACGGACGCCGCCCGCGGGGGCGAGGTAGGTCCCGAATCCCGACTCGGTGGGGAAGGCCTCGGAGGACGGGAAGAAGAAGCCCGAGAAGCGACCTTCGAAGCCGAGCCACGACTTCCAGCGGTACTCGTAACCAAGGCTGAGGCCGCCGCCGAGCTCGAACTCGCTCGCCATCGGCTCGGTCACGAGCCAGCCGAAGCCGGCCTCGACGCGGGCCTTGTGGCTCGGCGTGTAGCCGTCATCGGCGCGGGCCGCTGGGGTCGCGAGACCAAGAGCGGCACAGCTGGCCGCGATCCGGAGGGCGGCGCCGCGGCGCCCCGAGAAAGATGCATGCGTCATGATCGATATTCCTTCCATGGAAGCCCTAGCGACGCTATCCTCTCACGGTTTCGTGACACCTGTACAGGACTTTGCGTCACGTCAGGCTCCCACGGCGACTCCCCATCGCAACATCTTGAGGTTTCAGCATGAAGAACTGGATGAACACTGCGCGAACGACGCTCGGGTCCGTGTGGACGACCCTGGCGGCTGGCGCGATGATCACGGGCTGTGGCGCCCGGATCACGGCTGATGGCGTGGGCGAGTGCCCGAGTGATCCGACCATGTGCGCGTCCGCTTCGGCGGTCGAGGCCGAGCCTGCTGGCGAGAACTGCCCGGGTGGCGGCCTCGCCATCCGCTCGGGGCGCGACCTCGACCAGAACGGCGTCCTGACGGCTGAGGAGACCCTCCAGACGGCCTACGTCTGCAACGGCGCGGCTGGCGCCGATGGGGCCAACGGGGCTGACGGGGCCGACGGCGCCAAGCCCGAGGTCAGCGTCACCGACGCGACGACCGAGGCCTGCCCGAACGGTGGCGTCGTGGTCAACGTCGACGGTGACCTGACGACGGTCTGCAACGGCACCGACGGCCTCGATGGCGAGGACGGCGAGACCCCTGAGCTCAAGATCGCGACAGCCCCCGAGAATCTCTGCCCCCACGGCGGCACGATCTTCTCGGTCAACGACGTCGACACGGTCGTCTGCAACGGCGCGCCTGGCGAGACCGGCCCCGACGGTCGCACGCCGGTCGTGACGGTCGCCCCGGCCGACGAAGAGCAGTGCCCCTACGGTGGCGCGGTCGTCACGGTCGACGGCAGCGGCACGAACGTCTGCAACGGCGCCCCGGGCGAGCGTGGCGACGACGGGCGCACCCCGGTCGTCACGGTGTCCCCGGCCGGCCCGGTGCAGTGCACCTTCGGCGGCGCGGTCATCACGGTCGACGGCAGCGGCACGACGGTCTGCAACGGCGCCCCCGGCCGCACCCCGTCGGTCAGCCTGACGGTGGCCACGCAGGCGCAGTGCGCCGAGGGTGGCGCGATCCTGACGGTCGACGGCGTCAGCACGCTGCTCTGCAACGGCCTAACGCCGCGCGTCACGACGTCGCCCGCGACCGAGGCGCAGTGCCCGGCTGGCGGCGTCGTCCTGACGGTCGACAGCATCCAGGACAGCACCACGGTCATCTGCAACGGTGAGCAGGGCGTCGATGGCGCTCCCGGCCAAGACGGCGCCAACGGCGCCAACGGCCACTCGGCGATCGTGACCGAGGTCGTCGACAACACCGCGACGAGCGCCTGCGAGGGCGGCACCCGCACCGTGAAGATCGGCATCGACAGCGGCGCTGGCGGCGGCACGGCTGACAACAACGTCCTCGAGGCGGGTGAGGTCCTGTCGTCGTTCGTGATCTGCCTGCCCGTCATCCCGACGAGCGTCGGCGGCTCGGGCACGGGCCCGAACGCGGGCGAGGTCTTCTCGATGGGCAACATCAAGGACCTCGAGACGCTCTCGGACGGCTCGCTGTCGCCGACGGGCAACATCTCGGTGATCGAGAACGACTACCTGTGGGTGGTCAACACGGCCGACTCATCCGTCTCGAAGTGGGACGCGCAGGCGAAGACCGAGATCGCGCGCTACAAGGTCGGACTCAAGGCCCACGAGTGCCTCGGCTCCTGCTGCTGGGCGGGCGGCTGCAACATGCCGTCCCGCGTCGTGATGGACAGCAACGGCGACGCCTACGTCGCGAACCGCGGCTTCGAAATCCAGGGCACCGTGACCAAGATCGCGGCCGATGTGTCGGAGTGCGTGGACCGCAACGGCAATGGCCAGGTCGACACGTCGAGCTCGGCGACGCCGCTCGGCTGGAACGACGCCGGCGAGCACCTCGACGAGTGCATCCTGTGGAACAAGCCGGTTGGCCCGCCGGGCGCGTTGCTGCGCGCGATCGCCATCGATCGCGGCGACGCGACGACCCCGAACGGCTACGTCTGGGTGGGCTCGTACATCCTCGCGAAGGTGTGGCGCCTCGACCCCCGCACCGGCGACTACACGGCGACGCCTGGTCAGGCCGGCATCCAGCTGTCCGAGGGCTTCGAGGGTACCTACGGCGGGGTCGTGACCTCGGCCAACGTGATCTACTGGACCTCGCTCAGCGGGGCCTACCTCGCGCCGCTCAACGCGACGACCCTCGACGTCGGGGCGCGCATCGACCTTCCGGTCCGGATCTACGGTGCGACCGGTGACGCTCAGGGCCGCATCTGGGGTGCTTACCTGGGTCCGTTCGCGGCCTATGACCCCGCGACGGGGGAGACGACGACCGGCTCGGTGCAGGGTGCGGTCTCCTCTGGCATCACGTCGGACGCGAACGGAAACCTCGTGCAGTCGACCGTCCGCGAGGGAACCATCCAGGTCGCGCGCTGGCCCGCGTCCGCCTTCACGGCGGGCGGCACGGTCCCGGCCGATCAGATCAGCTACTTCGACACCGGCATCCCGTCCGACGGCAACCAGTCGGCGGTCGGTATCGACCGCGGCGGCGCGGTGTGGATGGCGAGCTACGGGGGCAACAGCCAGCTGGTTCGTTACGACCACGCGACCGAGAGCGGCACGCAGTACCTCGGGCCGAACCAGACCTACTCGTATTCGGACTTCACGGGCTCGGTGCGCCGCGCCGCGACGAAGCAGGGCAGCTGGGAGGGCATCTACCAGATCCCGTGCGCCAACGCGGCGTTCCAGAACTTCAGCCTCTACGGCGAGTACCCCACCGGCTCGACGACGACGGTCAGCTTCCGTCGCGCCGCGTCCGAGGCGGGGCTGGTGGCTGCCGCCGCGATCCCGCTTGCGACGGTGCCGACGAACGCGTCGCCGTACGCGCTCGGGACGGCGCTGACGACCGCGGGTGCCACGAGCGGCGCCTGGATCAAGGTGACCGTCGTCCTCAAGCAGGGCGCCAACGGGGCGACGCCGATCGCCTCGGGCTTCCGCTTCAACTGGACCTGCCCGGCTCCGTGAGGGTGAACATGAACGGATTCGGATCTCTCCGCGTCCGTTCGTGCAGCCTGCCAGTCCTTGGGGCGTTGCTCGCGGTTGTCGCGGGCAGCGCCTCAGGCGTTTCAGCGGCTGACACGGACGGGACCTCAACGACGTGGCGGTGGCGCCTCCCGCAACCGACAGGGGTGACCCTGCGTGCGGCCTGCGTCGACGCGTCGAAGGTCCTCTGGGTAGCGGGCGACGCGGGGCTCCTCGGACGCTTCGTGCCCGATGGCAGCCTTGAGCGCCTGCCGCTCGCGACCGAGGGGACGCTTCGTGCCATCGCCTGCTGTAACGACGGCGTGGCCGCGGTCACAGACGCGGGCGTCGTGGTCTGGCGAGGCCGCGACGGCGAGCTGCGCGAGACGCGCCTCGGGACCGCCGACGCGCCGCCGAGCCCGACCGCGGTCGTTTGTGGGTCAGGCGGCGGGCTCGTCGTCGCCGACACCGCTGGCGGGATCTGGCGGGCTGGGGCCGACCTCGCGTTCACGCGCGGGGCCGCCCCGCACCCGGTCTTCGGCCTCCACGTCGCGGGTGACGCGCTGCTCGCCGCGGGTCCGCGGGGCGCGATCGCGCGCACCTCGTACGGCGGGCGCAGCTGGCTTGCGGTCGGGTTGCCGCCAGGGTCGGACGAGGCGCCGACAGGCCATGTGCTCGCCCTGGCGGGCGACGGGCGCCACGTGGTGGCCGTCGGGCGCGGGGGGCTGCACGCCCGCAGCACGGACCACGGGAAGACCTTCACCCTGGCGCGGTCCGGGACGACGCTCGACCTGACGGCCGTCGTCTGGGGTGGCTCGCGAGAGGTGCACGCGCTCGCGGGCGGGACGCGGGTCCAGTGGCTCTCGGCGCCTCAGCGCGAGCCCGCCGTCCTTGATGCCCAGTACCATGGCCTCGTCTGGCACGCGGGCACCGTCCGTGCGGTCGGCACCCACGGCCGGGTTGCGCTGCGCGAGGCGGGGGGGACGACCTGGCAGGTGTCACGACGTCCGGATTGGCGTCTCTTCGGGGCCTGGACCGACGGGCGGGTGGAGATCCTCGTTGGTGAGCGCGGGCTCATCCAGCGTCGCGAGGGTGGCGGCCCCCTGCGCCCGGTCCCCTCCCCTGTCAAGGGCGCGATCCACGACGTGAAGGGCAACGGCACCGGGCTCATTCTGGCGGTCGGCGAGCTCGGCGGTGTCGCCCGCTCGAGTGACGCTGGCCGGACGTGGCAATGGGTCGAGCTCGACGCCAAGTATGGCCTCGTCAGCGTCTGGCTTGACAGACTCGGGCACGCGGTGGCCGTTGGGCAGGGAGGGCTGCGCTTCGTCTCGCGCGACGGCGGCCTCAGCTGGAAGGCTGTCCAGCCCCTGGGCAAGGATCAGGAGCTCACGGGCGTCGTGGCGGACGGACGTCGGCTCTGGGTGACCGGCGCGAACGGCTTCCTCGAGCGTTCGGACGACTACGGCAAGAGCTGGTACAGCGCCGCGGCCCCCACTGCTGGAACGGACCTGCGCACGCCGTGCGTCTCCGAACGCGGGACGCTGCTCGCCACGAGCTTCAACGGGGCGATCCATCGTCGCAGTCGTGACGGGCGCTGGACGAGCGCGACGTTGTCGCCCGGGAGCCGCCCGAGCGCCCTCGTCGAGACGCGGGGCGAGCTCATCGCGGTGACGACCGACGGCAAGGTCTTCGTCTCGCGCGACGACGGGGTCAACTTCTCGCCTGAGCGAGGCCCGGGGCGCGTGCTCTTCAACAGCCTCACGGTCGCACCCGATGGGCGCGTCTGGGCGACGGGGCTCGAGGGCATGTGGCTCGTCCGCGACGCCCCCGTCGCGCCGCCGTCCCGACGTCCTGCGCGAGCACACCCGTAACGAGGCGGTCGTGGTCCGTGCGCATCGCTCACCTCATCGCCTCGGCCGATCCCGGCTGGGGAGGCCCCTCGGGGGTCCTGCGCGGGTTGACGGCGGCGCTCGTCGCGCGCGGGCATGAGGTCGCGGTCTTCACGACGGACGCGGCCCCGGGTGGGCGTCGGGCGACCGAGCCACCCGGGGCTGGCTTCGACCCGCGCGTCGCGGTGTGGCAGGCGCGGGTCGACGTCTCGCGCCCACCGTACCCTTCGATAGGTTATATGGCACTCCTTGCGCGGCGCCTGCGAGGCTTTGACGTGGCGCACATCCACGGCCTCTTCTCGGCTCCGATCACGACCGCGCTGCTCGCCGCTCGCCTCGCGGGTGTGCCCGTCATCCTGCGCCCCTGCGGCATGCTCGATCCGTGGTCCCTGTCGCGTGGCGGGGCGCTCAAGGCGGCCTGGTGGCGGCGTCTCGACGGTCCGCTCGTCGCCTCCGCCGCGGCCATGCACGTCTCGACCCCGCACGAGGCGGAGAGCGTCGCGCAAGCCCTCGCCGCCCTCGCGCGGCCGGGACGGCCCCTGCCGCCGATCCGCGTCGCTCCACAGGGGGTACCGCCAGGTCTGGCACCTGCCTCGCCCGACTCGCCGCACCCGCGTCCCTACGTGCTCTTTCTCGGGCGGGTCGCCGAGAAGAAGGGGCTGCCGTTGCTCGTCGCGGCCTTCGCCCGCCTCATCGCGGACCGCCCCGACCTCGACCTGTTGATCGTCGGGCCCGACGAGCACGGCCATGCGGCGGAGGTTCGGTCCGCGGTCGCGCGCCACGGGCTCGAGGACCGCGTGAGGCTCACCGGGCCTGTGTTTGGCGCGGCGGAGAAGTCCCGCCTCTTCGCGCACGCCGAGGCCTTCTGCCTGCCGTCCGCGGACGAAAATTTCGGGGTGTCCCTCGTCGAGGCGGCCAGCTTCGGCGTGCCCTTGGTGGTGACGCCGAGCGTCGGGCTCGCACCTGCGGTGCTCCACCACGGCGCGGGCCTCGTGGCGCCCCCCGAGCCGGACGCGCTCAGCCTGGCGCTCGCGGGGGTGCTCGCCGACCGGGCGCGGCATGCGGCCGGGGCCATCGCCTTCGCGGCTGACTTCACGTGGGAGCGCCGGGTCGCGGACGTCGAAGCGCTCTACGTCGCGGCCGCCCGCGCGGCATCGTGAAAGTGGGTCGTGATCGGTGTTTACCACCACGTGCGATGGCAAGCACGAATCTTCAGGCCTTCATCTCAAACTTTTCAAGTCGGTAGCGCAGCGCATAGCGCGTGATGCCGAGCAGCTTCGCGGCGGCGGTCTGGTTGCCGTGGGTGCGCTCGAGCGCCTGCGTGATGAGGCTGCGCTCGACCTCCTCGAGGTTGACGCCAGTCGCGGGCAGGACATAGCCCCCGTGAAGGAGCGCTGGCCCCGAGGCCGACGCAGCCGTAGCCCCGCCGGGACCGGAGACTGACAGGGGCTTCACGGATTCGGCCGAGCGTCCCGCCTCGGGGCCGCCACGCGCGAGGCGGATCTCGTTCGGCAGATGGTCGAAGCGAACCTGCGCCTCGCCGCGGTGCAGCGTCACGAGGCGCTCGACGACATTGCGCAGCTCGCGCACGTAGCCCGGCCACGGGTAACGCCCGAGGGCCTCGAGGGCCAACGCCTCGAAGCTCTCGACGCGGCCGCCGACCCGCTTTCGGAAGTGCTCGAAGAAGTGCGCCGCGAGCAGCCCGACATCCCCTGTCCGCTCGCGCAGCGGGGGCAAGGCGATGGGGATGATGGCGAGGCGGTAGAAGAGGTCCTGCCGGAAGCGCCCCTGCTCGACCTCGACGGCCAGATCCCGGTTCGTGGCAGCCACGATGCCCGCCTCGAGCGGCAGATCCGCGACGCCGCCGACGCGCTTGAAGCGGCGGCTCTCGAGGGCCCGCAAGAGCTTCGCCTGCGTCGCGGGCGACATCTCGCCAATCTCATCGAGGAAGATGGTCCCGCCGCGCGCGACCTCGAAGAGCCCGCGCTTCATCTGCCGCGCGTCCGTGAAGCTGCCGCGCTCGTGCCCGAAGAGCTCGGACTCGATGAGGGTCTCGGGGAGCGACGCGCAGTCGATCTCGACGAAGGGCGCGTCCTTTCGCGGGCCGAGCTGGTGAATCGCCTGAGCGATCAACTCCTTGCCAGTCCCCGACTCGCCCGTCACGAGGACGGTCGGCACGTCGAGCCCCTCGAGGCGGCGCAGCGTGTCGAAGACCCGCTGCATCGCGGGCGAGTCGCCGAGGATCGCCCCATAATGGGCCTGCCGCTTGCCGCGGAGATAGCGCACCTCCTCGGCGAGCTGGTCGGACGCGATGGCGCCCTTCAGCTTGAGGCTGACCTCGCGCAGGTCGAAGGGCTTGCTGAGGTAGGCGGTCGCGCCGAGCTGCGTCGCCTCGATGGCCGTGTCGACGGCGCCATGGGCCGTCAGTACGACAACGGGTACGGACAAGCCGGCCTCTCGCATGCGACGCAGGCACGTCATCCCGTCCATGACCGGCATCCGCAGGTCGAGCAGCACCACGTCTGGCGCGCTGCGCGTGACCTCCTCGAGGCACTCGAGGCCGTTCTTCACAACCGTGACCGCATAGCCCTCGGCCCGCAGGTGCTCGCTCACCGACCAGCGGATGAGCTCCTCGTCGTCACACACCAGCACGCGCCGCGCGCCTCCCCGGGTCTCTCTCTCGCGCGTCGTGCGTGCCAGCTCGTCGGTCTCAGCTCGCTCGGCCGACGGCATCCCCCCTCCGAGGTCATCAGGCCCGAGGGCCTCGCTCTGCGCGTTCGTGGCGGTCGTCATCGCGTCTCCAGAAGGGCGGCCGTTCGGCCAGGGAAGCTCATCGGGGTCGTCAGGCCTGCGTCGGCGAGGTGGCCCGGGCGTCACCCTTGACGACCAGGACGGTGCGGTCGGCGAGGCGGGTCACCCGCTCGGCGACCGACCCGAGGAAGAAGCGCTCGAGGCCCTTGCGGCCGTGGCTGCCGATCACGATCTGACTCGCGTTCGCCTCTGCGGCGATCGCGACGAGCCTGTCAGGCGGGTAGCCCGGCTCGACGCGGCTGTCGAAGGTGACGCGCGGAAACGCATCCTTCAGGGGTGCGAGCACCTCGGCCATCCGGTTGACAGCACTCTCCTGAATCACCCGATCGACGTCGCGGAAGGCCGGGCTCACCGCGGCGAACTCGGCGCCGAAGCCTGTCGACATCGGGCGGTGGACATGCACCACGAGCAGCTGCCCCCCGCCGAGGCCCGACAGCAACTCGGCCGCGCGCCGCAGCGCGAACATCGCCTGTTCGGAGAAGTCGAAGGCCACCATCCAGGTCTCACGCGTCTCGCTCATGTCGAACCTCCTCGCGGGAATGCGACCGCGTCCATGGTCGCGGGCTTCAGAGACCTAGCACCGACCGTGCCAAGTCCGGATGTGGGCAGACAGCTGGGCGGAGCGCGGCGCGATGTCGTCGCGAGCGGGCGTTTTCACACACCGCGTGTGATTTTGCACACACCGGCCGCGCCTTCAAGAAACGGCCGCTCACACGCCATCGGCGACGCGATTCTCGGGCAGGGAGACGACGAACCGGGCCCCGCCGCTGTCTCCGCGGCTCGCTGTGACGCTGCCGCCGTGGCTGTCGACGGCCTGCTTGACGACCGCGAGGCCGAGCCCTGTGCCCTTGATGCGCGTCGTGAAGAATGGACGGAAGAGGTTGGCCGCGATCTCTTCCGGGATGCCGCGGCCATTGTCCGACACCACGATGTCGAGCCCGTGCGGGTTTGGCTCGAGGCTGATGACGACGCGCCCGCCGCGACCCTCTGGGAAGGCCTCGGCGCAGGCCTGGGCGGCGTTGATGACGAGGTTCAGCAGCGCGCGCCCGAGGATGTCGGCGTCTGCGACGATGCGGGCGTCGGGGCCGACGATCGAGAGCTCGACGTGCTGGTGGTCGGGGTTGTCCGCGAGGAACATGGCCGCCTTCTCGACGAGCTCGCGCGCGCGGCAGACGCGCATCCGCGGCTCGCAGGGGCGCGCGAAGTCGAGGAGTCCGGTCAGGACCTCGTTCAGCGACCCGACGCGGGCGATGACCTCGCGCAGCACGCGGGCCTCCGAGCTGTCGGCGCTGAGTCGCTGCGCGATCACCTGGATGGCCCCCGAGATGCCTGCGAGGGGGTTTCTTACCTCGTGCGCGATGACGGCCGCCATCTGTCCGAGCTGCGCCATCGTCTCCTGCGACCGCAGCCGCGTCTCGACGTTCTTGCGCTCGGTGATGTCGTTGCGGATCGCGATGTACTTCTCGGGCTTGCCTGCGGCGTTCAGGTGCGGGACGATCGTCGTGTCCACCCAGTAATGGCTGCCGTCCTTGCGTCGGTTCCGCAGCTCGCCGCGCCAGATGCCGCCCTGCCCGATCGTGCGCCACAGGTCGCGGAAGCAGGCCTTCGGGTGAAGGCCCGAGTTCAGCAGGCGGTGGTCCTGCCCGACCAGCTCGTCGCGGCCGTAGCCCGAGATCTCGCAGAAGCGGTCGTTGACGTGGAGGATCACGCCGCGCACGTCCGTGACCGCCACGATGGCGCTCTGGTCGAGCGCGTGCCGATACCAGGCCAGCTCCTCGCTCGCGGTCTCACCGCCGAGTCGTGCGACCTCCGCGCGTGTCCCCTCATTCATCGTCGCCTCAGCGACCGCTCCGCCATCCTGTGCCATCTGCTGACCTCCGTCGTGGGGGGGCCTGTCGCCCCGCCAGACCTCGCGCCGACCCTGACACAGGGCGTGGAGACGTGTCGATCCGGGGTGGTAAACGTTTCGTCACGAAGCCGACGCGCGCGCCACGGTCGCGTCACGACGCCGCACGTCGGCCTTTCCCTGCCCTTCGCTTTCGGTTATGCCCTGCCCCGCAATGACCGCCCTCACCGTCATCCGCCGCGGGCACGTCCTGACCCCCCCGTGCGCTGCCCCCGTGGCTGCGGATCTCCTCGTCGGAGGCGGTCGCGTGCTCGCGCTCACGTCGCCTGGCGAGCTCGACGCGTTCATCGGGGCCCCGCAGGTCGAGGACGTCGACGCGGCCGGTCTGACCGTGCTTCCAGGCCTCGTCGATGCCCACGTCCACCTCTCGGGCGGGGGTGGCGAGGCTGGCTTCCGCACGCGGGTCCCACGGCGGATGCTGACCGACCTCGTCACGGCTGGCGTCACGACGGCGATCGGCGTGCTCGGGACCGACGGGGTGACCCGGACGATGCGCGACCTCGTCGCGACGACCCTCGGCCTCCGCGAGGAGGGCCTGTCTGCCTGGTGTTTCACGGGAAACTATGCCGTCCCGGTCGTGACACTCACGGGGGCGGTCCGCGACGACATCGTCTTCTGCGACGCCATCCTCGGCGTCGGTGAGCTCGCCGTGTCGGACCATCGGTCGTCACAGCCGACGCTCGACGAGCTGCTGCGGGTCGCCTCGGACGCCTACGTCGCAGGGCTGACAGCAGGCAAGGCCGGGCTGCTGCACCTTCACCTCGGAGACGGCGCGCGCGGCCTCGACCTCGTGCGGCGGGCGCTCGCGGAGTCCGAGCTGCCAGCGCGCGTCTTCCAGCCGACCCACCTGAACCGGAACGGGCGCCTCTTCGCCGAGGCGAAGACCCTCTGCGCCGAGCGCGAGGCCGCCGGACAGCCTCAACCCTGGTATGATTTCACGGCCTTTCCGGCCGAGGACTGTGACGGCGACACGCGCTCGGCGGCTGACGCGGTGCTGGACTGGTGGCGCAGCGGGTTGCCGCTCGGCTGTGTCACCGTCAGCTCGGATGGTGGCGGCTGCCTGCCCGTCTTCGACGCTCACGGCTGCATGACGCGCATGGGGGTCGGTCGCTCGACGACCCTGCTCGAGACCCTGCGGGCCCTTGTCGCGGGCGGGATGCCGCTCGCCGAGGCGACCGCGCTGATGACAGCGGGTCCAGCGAAGGCCCTGATGCTGCATGACAAGGGGCGGATCGCGGCCGACGCCGACGCCGACCTCATCATGCTCGACCCTGAACTCCGCCTCCGCGCCGTGATGGCGCGCGGGCGATTCCTGATGCGCGACGGTGCGTTGCTCCCAGCGGGACGCGGCGTGTTCGAGAGCGCGTACGAGAAGGAGTGACCATGAGCCCAGCGAGAGTGTTTCCCGGTGAAGAGCGCGGCTGGATCGTCCCGGTCGGAGGCGCCGAGGAGAAGATCCAGGATCCGCGCATCCTCGCGCGTTTCGTCGAGCTGGCGGCCGAGGGTCAGGGCGAGGCCGGTGCCCGCATCGCCATCATCCCGACCGCGTCCGAGCTGTCCGACACCGGTCCGCGCTACGAGTCCATTTTCCGGGATCTCGGCGCCAAGTCGGCGATCGCGCTGCCTTATTTCGACCGCGCCGACACCGAGCGCGTCGATCTCCTCGAGAAGCTCGAGGACGCGAGCGGCGTCTTCTTCACGGGTGGAAACCAGCTGCGCATCGCGACGACGCTCGGCGGGACCCCGGTCGCGAAGACCGTCCGCCGCCTGAACGCGGCGGGCGCCATCGTCGGCGGGACGTCGGCTGGGGCTGCCATCCTGCCCGAGCACATGATCGCGCACGGGCAGGTCGGAGCGACCCCGATCGCGGGCATGGTCCAGCTGTCGCCTGGCCTCGGGATGACGAACCGCGTCGTGGTCGACCAGCACTTCCGCCAGCGTGACCGCCTCGGGCGCCTGCTCGCGGCACTCGCCTACAACCCGTTCGCGGTGGGGCTCGGACTTGACGAGGACACGGGGGCCTTCATCGCGCCCGACAACATCATCCACGTCATCGGGAGCGGTGCGGTCACGGTCGTCGACGTCGCGAAGCTCGAGCATTCGTCGATCGCCGACGCCGACGAGGGCACGCCGCTCTGCATGACCGGCATCAAGCTCCACATCCTGCCGAACGGGGCGAGCTTCGACCTGCATCTACGGACAGCGCACCCGCCGAAGCCCTGAGGTCAAGGGCTCGCGAGGCTGGCGGAGGCTTGCGTGCAGGCGTCCTCTCAGGGCCGCTGACGCAGCTCGCTGGGCGGGCTGTCAGCGCTCGAGCTTCTTCTGCTGCTCGGGGGGTGTCTGAACGAGCGGCTTGTCGGGCTGGCGCTGCGCGAGCAGGGCCGCTTGCTCGTCCTCCTCCTTCTTCTTCTTGTCGTCCTTGTCGTCCGGCTTCAGTTGCGCAATGGCGCCTGGCCCAGCGAGCCAGAGGATCGCCGCGACCTGACCGCGGCGGGCGTCGCGCATGCGTCCAAGGCGCCGCGCGAGCTGCTCGAGCGCGTCGAGGAGCATGCGGATGACGTGCAGGACGGGGGCGAGGACGCCGCTGTCCCGGTCCTCGCGCTCGACGCGCGCCTCGAGGGCCCGCAGGCGGTCGCGATCGCGCGCGAGCTCCCGGACACCGTGCTCGAGCAGCTCGAGGTCCCCTGACGCCTCCGCCTGCCGCTCGACGAGCTGCCAGTAGGCGAGCAGCGCCTCATGACCGTCGAGGGCCACGCGGCTCGCGTGCAGCTGATCGAGGAAGCGCTCGCGGAGGACCTCGAGGTCCTGCATCCCGTTCGACATGCCCCTGCCCTCCCTCAGCTCGCCAGGTTACCAGACGTCCTCGCGCCTTGCGACGCGGAACAGCTTGCCTGCCGCCTGACACTCGCGCCGCGCCGCCTCCTCGAAGAGCGGCATCGACAGCTGCGAGCCGAGGGCGGCCGCGCGGTAGGCGGCCCGCAGCACGGCGTTCTTGATGGAACCACCCGACAGCTCGAAGCAGGCCCCGAGCAGATCGACGTCAAGGTCTGGCGCAACAGGTGCCGTGTCTGGCAGCAGCTGGCGCCAGATGGTCGCCCGGGTCGCGGCCTCGGGGAACGGGAAGTTGAGCTTGAACGACAGTCGGCGCTCGAAGGCGGGGTCGATGGCGGTCTTCAGGTTCGTCGTCAGGATGACGAGCCCGTCGTAGCGCTCGATCAGCTGCAGCAGCGTGTTGATCTCCATGTTCGCGAAGCGGTCGTTGGCGTCCTTGACCTCGACGCGCTTGGCGAACAGCGAATCGGCCTCGTCAAAGAGCAGGACGCTCTGGGTGCCACGCGCCTCGGTGAAGACGCGCGTCAGGTTCTTCTCTGTCTCCCCGACATATTTCGAGACGATGTTGGCGACGTTGACGCGCAGCAGCGCGAGCCCGAGCTCGGCCGCGATGACCTCGGCCGAGAGCGTCTTCCCCGTCCCTGGCTCGCCATCGAACAGCGCGGAAAGACCGCGCCCCTTGTTGAATTTCTTGGCAAATCCCCACTCTCGGAAGACCACCGATTGGGCTGACACAGCGTCAATGATCTCGATGACCTGCCTCTTCACGTCGGGCGGCAGGACGAGGTCGTCGAGCCGCAGGTCCGCCGCGTCGCGGTCCGCGAGGTCGCCGAGGCGGTGGCGCAGCTGGGCATGGGAGGCCGCGACAAGGTCGGCCTGCCGCACCTCGGCCGCCTCCGCCCCTGTCGCCGCACGGTCGGCCGCGGCGCTCGCCGCGAGGAGGGCTGCGTTCTTGATGAAGCCGCCCGCGAACTCGAAGCGGCGCGCGAGATAGCCCACGTCGACATCGGTCGCCCTCGGGAGCGCGGGGGGCAAGTGCAGGTCCCAGATCGCCTCGCGCATCCGCACCGTCGGCTGCTCGAAGTTGACCCGGTAGAGTACGCGCCGATCGAGGGCCGGATCGAGCACCTCGGGCAGGTTCGTCGCGAGGACGCACAGACCGTCGAAGCCCTCGAGGGCGGTCAGCAGCACGGGCAGCCGCCCCCCGAGCCGGTTGTGTTGCCCGAAGAGCGCCTCGCACTCGTCGAAGAAGAGGAGGGCCCGCATCAGGCGGGCTTCGCGCAGCAGGTTGTCGACGACCTCACTGAAGTCGCGGGTCGCAGCCGCGAGGCGGGCCACGTCGACCCGCAGGAGGCGAAGCCCGAGGTGGCGCGCGAGGGCCCGGGCGGTCAGCGTCTTGCCCGTGCCTGGCGGCCCCGCGAAGAGCAGCGTCACGCCGCGGCCGTAGCGCACGACCTCCGTGAGCCCCCAGTCGGCGAGCGTGCGCGTGAAGGCCTCATGGCGCGAGAGGAGGGCGAGGAGGCGCGTGCGGTCAGGGGTCGGCAGGACGACGCGGTCGAGGTCCTCTGTCGGCTCGAGGAGCGACGCGAGCCCCTCGAGCGTCGGGTCCGGGGTCGTCTCACCGAGGATGTGGCTCGCGACCCGCGGCGGCAGGCGCAGCGCCATCGCGAGGAAGGGGTCGGTGCCGTCGGTCGGGCTGCTGCGCGACACCGTGAGCAGGCCGTGGCGCAGCAGCGGGCCCTGCGGTGTGAAGCGGGCGCGGGCGGCGACGCGGGCGCCGAGATCGTCGCATAGCAGCGTCAGCGCGACATCGACGTCGAGCGGCGCCCGGTAGGCGGAGCCACGGGCCCGCCCGAAGAGCCCGAGGAAGGCCCCGTCGAGGCTCGGCGCGAGGGCGAGCAGCAGGATGTCCGTGTCGAGCCGATCGAGCGCGAATTCGGCCGCGAGTCGCGCGAGCGCGGGCGCGAAGGGGCCCGAGGCCGCGAGGCGACCCGCATGGGATGCACGCGCCGCGGTCAGCGCCGCGGTGAGGGCGTCCGGGTCCGCGGGCGGCTCCGCGAGCGCGAGGACGGGGTCGCGGCGAAGCAGACCGAGGCGCTCCCGTTCGGCGAGCCGCAGACGGACCGCGAGCGCGAGCAGGGCGAGCTCGCCCGTGAGCCAGTCGACGTCGTCTCGGTAGGGCGCCGCGGGTTCGGAGGGCGCGAGCAGGTCGGACATGGAGCCTCGGGGTTGACGCGACGCACCCATCGCTACACCACGGGCTCGCCCGTGTCACGCCCACCCCGGGGGTTCGTGGCGGGGTCTGTGGCGCGCCCGGATTGGTCTGATGAAACGTCAGGTTATACGGCCAACCGCGGCCCAGGCGGGGACTCCGAGATCCGAACTGATCTGACAGTCCGTCAGGTTTTACGTGAACTGCGAAAGGCCCGCCTCCCGGGATGGGGAGACGGGCCTTGGGCCGCGGTGGTGCTGCGGTCAGTTCGCGAGGGTCGCGAGGCTGCTGAGGACCTCGCTCGAGAGCTCGACCTCGAGCTGCACGGAATCGCCCTTCGCGGAGAGCTCGAAGACCGCCGGCAGATCGGGCACCTTCAGGAAGGCGTCCTTCTTCTCGGCCAGCTCCGGGAGGGTCGCGACGGCCCGCAACAGGCTCGCGGGACGCAGGCTCAGGACGAAGAAGGCCCGGCTCGCGGCGCGCGCGAGCCACGGGTCCTTGCCCGTCGCCGCACCCGACGCCAGCTCGGCCACGCGCTTGAGCGCCGCTGGCCCGAGACCGAGGGCCGCCCGGTCTCCCTTGGCCGCCACGCCGAGCTCCATGTGCGAGCCGATGAACTTCCGCGCGGCCGCGTTGTCGGAGCCCGACTCGGGTAGCCGCGTCCAGTCGATGTCAAGCGCGAGACCGAGCGCCTCACCCTCCGAGACGGTCTTGATCCCGATGCCCTGCGTGCCAGCGAGGCCGGTCAGCATCGCCCAGGCCTCTGCAAACTTCTCGGGCGGCTTCGGGCCGGTCGTCCCCGCCTCCTCGAGCATGCGTGGGCGGGCTGCCGCCCAGATGCGCGAGGTCGCGACGTCGACGAGCGACAGCAGCGCCGCGCGCCATCCCTCGGCCTCGGTCACGGCGTTGACCCCCTCGAGGATGAAGGGCTGCTCACCCTCGGCCCTCAGCCAGAAGGCCTGCTGCGAGCCCGTCAGCTCGCTGAGCTTCAGGAGGGCCTCGGCGACGGCCTTGATGTCGGCCTCGGCGATCTTGACCGCGAAGTCCTGTGCCTTGAGCAGCTCGACCATCTCGTCGGCCGTCGGCTGCTCGGTCCTGTCCCAGCCGCCCGCGAATGCGAGCCACGCCCCATCTGGCACCGCGCTCGCGAGGTTTGCGCGCCGCTCCGCGTGCGACTTCGCGAAGGTCTCGCCAGCCGAGCCCGCCAGGAAGGAGACGCTAGCCGCGAAGCGCGGCATCGGGGCGCTCAGGTCGACGGCGAGGCGGATGCGGTCGGCCCCCTCGGCGAACGTGAAGACGTCCTGCGCCAGCTCGGCGAGGAGCTTGGACTGCGGCGACGGCTCGGCGGCAACACCGACGGCCTCACCGTCGGCCTCCGCCGTATTGTTGCCGAGGTTGTCGAGGCTCTTCAGGAGCTCGGGCAGCTGGGCCCGCATGCCCTCAAACTCGTCCTTGTAGACGGACTTCAGGTTGCCCACGGCCGCATCGAGGTGGAGCATCTGGCTCGGCGTCCAGGCGCCGAGGGTGTCCTTCAGGAAGGCGCCATGGTCCTTCAGGACGGCCGCGTGGCTTGCGAGCTGGAGCTGCGAACCGTCGACGCGGGCGAAGATGGTCTTGCCCTCGAAGGTGAACTGGCTGAGGCCGTCGGCCTCGATCCCGCCAGGCAGGAGCATCTTGACGTCGAACCCGTCGAGGACGGTGGCGACGGCAAAGAAGCCCTCGGGGAAGGTCTTCGGGTTGAGCGCGCCGAGGCAGACCGGCTTGTCGAAGGCGATGCGGTCGGCCTGCGCGACGCCTGCGCCACGGAGCCCCTGCAGCGCCATGTCGAACCCGAAGGGGGCCCCGGGCTGGAACTTCAGGACGGACTCCACGAGTCCCTTGACCGACGGCGTCGCCACAAGCCCGACGATGTCGGCGGGCAGCGTCGCGACGGTCGACGTGTCGATGGCGGCGCGCTCGATGAACCCGCCAGGCGCGGGTGCGGGCGGAGCCTCGGCGGGCTTCTCGGCGGGCTTCTCGGCGGGCTTCTCGGCGGGCTTTTCAGCCACGACGGGGGGAGGGACGGGCGGCTCTTCCTTTTTGCAGGCTGAGCCCGTGGTCACGAGCGCAGCTGCGACTCCGACGCAGGCGAGGCGGGACAGACGCATGATGTTCCTTTGGTTTGGCCAGAGGCTCCTGGCAGGTACGGGGGCGGTGGCATAACACAACCCGCGACGATGGGAAGCACGCGCGGGCCGGTCTTCCATCGTGGCGACGCTGGTGGTGGCAACGTGCGACGCCCAAGCTACAACGAAGCGCCAAAGCCGAGGGCGAAGGCGAGCGGGTAATTGAGCTCGCGCACGGCCTCAGCAGCGCCGAGGAAGGCGTCGATCGTGACGAGTGCCGACAGATGCCAGCCCGGCTCCGGGTTCCAGCGAAGGCCGAGGCCTGTCTCGAGGCCGATCCATCCAAGCGGCGCCTTTGCGAGGAAGATCGCTCCGCAGCGCGGATCTTCGGGGCCGAAGAACTTGCAGTCGATGTCCTGCGTCGCCTCGAAGTCGTTCAGCGTCAGCGCGGCCGCCACCCCGAGCCGCAGCGACACCGACAGGCCCTCTCCGCCAAGCCGGAGCCCCGCCCCGGCGGCGAGATGGGTGGCGCCGAACTGGGCGAGCAGATCGCCCCGCGTGTCGACGAGCGTCGTGACCTGCGCGAAGCGCCCCCAGAGCTGCAGGCGCGGCTGCGGCTCCCAGATGGCCGACAGGGCGACCCCCGGTCCGTGGAGGGGGAGGCGCGTCTGTCCGTGGTGAAGCCAGACATCGTGCCGATAGGCGAGGTCGAGGTGCCACGCCCGCCGCACCTCGCGCTGCTGCCAGCCGAGCGGGTGGGCGGTCTCGCGCTCGAGCGCACAGGCATGCCAGGCCGAAAGCCACCGCGAGATGACGTCACGCGCTGGCGCCGCGAGGGCCTCGGCCTCATGTGAAACGTTCACCGCGACGGCCGAGGCGGCCGCTTCCAGGTTCGTCCCGCGTCCGCGCAGCGTCCGCAGCTGCAGCTGGAGCGGCACCTGTGCCCGGTCCCGACCGTCTGCGTCGGCCTGCGGTCTCAACGCGCCAGTCAGCCAGTGGGTGGCACCGACCACCGCGCCGAGCTCGGCAAGACGGGCCGAGGCAAAGCGCAGGTCTTCGGCCTCGGGCATCGCCCGAGCCTCGTCGGCCGCGGTCTGCAGCAGCCGCTCGATCCGCGTCCCGTACCAGCCCGGGGCGAAGCGGCGCGCCGGGTCGTGGAGAAACATCGTCCGGAAGGCGGCCGTCGCGTCACGTTCGCGATCGAACTCGACGAGCGCGAGCCCGCGCCAGAGCGCCAACTCTGCGTAGCGGGTCGGTGCCAGCAGGTCGACGAAGGCGCCAAGCATCAGGCGCTCCGCGACCTCGAACTGGGCGAGCGCCTCTGCGGGTTCAAGTCCGAGCCAGCGCTCCCGGCCAAGTGCCAGGCGTTCGTCTGCGACGAGCCCTTGGCCCGCGAGCGAGGTCACACGGGCGACCGCCGCGCGCAGCGCCTCCTCGCCCTGCAGGTCGACGAGATCGAGCGTGGCGGCGAGCCTGTGAAGGGCGCGCTCGACCTCACCGCGACGGCGCGCGAGCTGGCGCAGGGGGCCCACGCCGTCCGCGCCGCCCCCAGCCTGTTCGAACGGAGCGCCCTCGAGCAGCGCGAGGTCGAGCAGCGGGAGGAGACCGAGCTGCACGGGACGCCAGCGCTCGGGTGTCCCGGACGCGCCGACGTCCCCCTCCGAGGCCGTGGCCCCGGAGGGGCTGACGAGAGCCGCGAGGCCCTCCAGCAGGAGTGCCGCCAGTCGCGGGCGCCGGTTGCTCAGGGACACGCCTTGAACCCCGGATCCACGAAGCTGTCGATCTCCTCGAAGACCACTTCGAGTGGCCCGCCGTCTGCGCGGGTGATGGTCCCCGACAGGACACGCGGCTCGGCGTTGGCGTCAAGGGTCAGGTCGAAGGCCCAGCGCCCGCTGTCGCCGTCGCCCCCGCCGCACGGATCATCGGCGAAGGCGGTGAAGGCGTCGGCGTCGGGGCGCACGAGACCGCCCTCGACCACCGCGCAGGTACAACCCGCGAGCGGTGAACCGAAGGCGTCCTCGACGCGGAGGACCCCCACGAGCTCGGGCCCGTAGTGGCCGACGCCGAGCTCAAGGCGGGCGTCGGTGGTCGCGTTGAGCCGCACGGCCTGCGCCATCACCCACTGTCCCGAGAACCGCTCGCTCGCGTTCGTGCAGCCCTCGAGAGACGCGACGAGCCCGAGACCGAACGCGAGGGCACGCGTGGCCGTGACGACCTTGCCGAGGCTCGGGTTGGCGACCTGCGGATTCATGGGCAGGAGGGTACCGGATGGGCGCGGCTGACGCCACGGAAAGGCGGACCGGAGGGGCGCGAGGGCCTCGGCAGAATAAACTGCCGAAATGTCAGTTCTGAGGATTCCGGCCTCGCGGATGGACCTCTTTGCACCCTCGCACCCGGTGAAGTTTCGCTGACAAGACGTCATTGCTGGTGGAGGGGGGTGGAGGGGGCGTGCTGGGCCGGCATGCGACCACCGAGGGCTTGGACCGCGACAGCGCGTCCGCCGAGGCCGCGACGGGCTCTGTCACCGGCGTCTCGGGCAGCCTCGGGGCCGCTCGCCACACGCGACGCAGGAGCCTCTTGACATCCCCGCCCCAGCGGTCACAGTCAGGGAGCCTGCGCGCACCGCGTCTGGATGCGAGGGCGCGGCGGAGTCCTGTGTATCGACAGCGAGCGGTGATCGGTGTCCTCGGGCCAGCGCGTGTCGGCGAGTCCCGCGCGGAGCGTGTCGAACGGCAGGCCACGGCTCTCGGAGCTGGCCTGGCGCTCGCGGGCTATGGTGCGGTCGTGCTCGACGGGGGCTTCACGTCCGCCGCCTGCGCGCGTGGCGTGCGGCAACACGATGGCGTGGTCGTCGATGTGGCGACGGCCGACGGTGATGACGGCGGTCCGCAGGGGGCGCTGCTTGGCGCGATGCGACGCCTGCTCGAGGTGTCCGACGCCGTCATGGTCCTGCCCGGAGACGTGCGCAGCCTCGCACTGCTGCTGCTGGTGTGGTCATGGGGCGCCGAGCCGACCGCGCCTTACCGACAGGTGATCCTCGTCGGTGACGGCTGGCCTGAGACGGTGCGTCACCTCGCTGACGCGGCTGGCCTCGACGCCCGCACACGCGCGATGGTGACGTTCGCACCCGAGGCCGCGGAGGCGGTCGAGGCGCTGCGCTACTACGTCGCGCCCACCGTGGTGTGATCTCGCGAGCGTCTGCGTCTGGCCTCAGTGTCGGGCCTGGACCTCGCGGAGGTGCAGCGGCGCTGGCGTCCCGGCCCGAAGGTGGCCGATCGCGAGCACGCCCGCCTCGAATCCGGCGATCGTGGTGTAGCACGGGATGCGGCACTTGACCGCTGCGTGCCGGAAGGCGGCCGCGCCTCGGCCAGACGCAAGCACCATCGCGGTGCCGTCGAGGCGGTGGTCCGGGTCGACGCGCTCGAGGTGCAGGCCGCGCGCGGCCATCGCGTCGGCGGTGATGTCACCTGCCGCGACGGTGAAGCCGAGGACCTTGAGATCGTGGACGATCGGGCCGACGAGGTCCGCGTCGTCGGGGTCGACGCGGACGACCACGCGCCCCGACATCGGCAGTCGGACACCCGCGCCAAGCAGCGCCTTGGCGTAGGCCTCGGCGAAGGTCGCGCCGCTGCCCATCGTCTCGCCCGTCGACTTCATCTCGGGCCCGAGCATGATGTCGACGCCCGGGAACTTGCGGAACGGAAGTACGGCTTCCTTGACGCTCATCATTGACGGCAGTGGGGCTTCGGAGATCCCGAGGTCGGCGAGCGTCTCGCCCGCCATGAGCCGGGCCGCGACGCGCGCGAGGGGGAAGCCGGTCGCCTTCGCGACGAAGGGCACCGTGCGCGACGCCCGCGGGTT
>SYAK01000035.1 GCA_005788935.1 Pseudomonadota bacterium | reverse complement strand
GAGGCCGACGCGGTCGCCGGCCTCGACCGCGAGCGAGAGGCCGTTGAAGAGCACGCGCTCGCCGTGGGCGAAGTGCAGGTCATGGAGCGTCAGGACGGGCGGCGTCATGGTCCCGTGCTAGCAGACAGGACCAGCGTTGGCGAGCCCCGACGCATCCGACTCGACCCAGCGGTCCACCAAAGCCCGGCCGTCCCGGCCTCATCGGCTCGGGGACGATCCCGCCCCGCACCAGCCCTCGGCGTGCCGATTCGGCCCGTGGTGGCGACAGTGCGCGCCCGCGCAGCAAACCAGGTCAACATTCGACCCGCTGCGACCACATGAATACCGTGACTTATACGATTCTTCCGCGCCACCCCTTGTCGGAACCCGCGACGTAACCGTGAGCGCAAGCACGCGGAGGTGTCTTCGCGACCCCGCACCCACGTGCGTCTTCGCGCGGGAGCTTTTTGACACGCCCGTCCCGGACGGGATGATGCCACCTGGCGACCGGACCCGGATCGCGCTCACCCTCACCTGAGATGGCCGACGTGCACGACAGCCCGACCCGCGAATCGCTCCATGCAGAGCTCGACCAACTGTTCGACATCCTCTGGCCTCTCCCACGCAGCATCACCGGCGAGGGGACGCGCGAGACGCTCGAGCACTTCGCGAGCCGCATGGCCCTGAAGCTCGGCCACGTCCCCTCGGGCTCGAAGGCCTTCGACTGGTTCGTGCCGCCGGTCTGGCGCCTCCGCGCGGCCCGCCTGACCGGCCCCGACGGCGCCGTCATCGCGGATGCGGCGACCCACAATCTGGCCGTCGTCAACTACGCCGAGCCCGTCGACGCACACCTCGACCTCGCAGACCTGCAGCCGCATCTGCACAGCCTGCCGCACCTACCAGACGCAATCCCTTACGTGACAAGCTACTACCAGCGTCGCTGGGGCTTCTGCCTGCCGCACGCCGTCCGCGAGCGCCTCCAGCCAGGGACGTATCACGCCCGAATCGACAGCGATTTCGAAGGGGACGGGGGAGTCCCGTTCGGTCATGTCCTCGTCCCGGGCGAGCGCGACACAGAGATCGTCCTGACGTCCTACGTCTGCCACCCGCAGATGGCCAACAACGAGCTCTCCGGCCCCCTCGCCCTCCTGGCGCTGTACCGCCTCATCTCGGCCTGGCCGCGCCGGCGCTACTCCTACCGCTTCGTCCTTCACCCCGAGACGATCGGCGCCATCTGCTTCCTGTCGCGCTTCGGAGAGGTCCTGCGCACCCGCGCGGTCGCAGGCGCCGTCCTGACCTGCATCGGTGGTCCAGCCCCGCGATTGTCCTACAAGGTCTCGCGCCCGGGCTGCTCGATCCTCGACGCCCTCGTGGCGCGCCGTCCCGACCGCTTCGACCAGCGGCCCTACGACCCAAGCCACGGCTCGGACGAGCGGCAGTACGGGTCGCCCGGCTTCAAGCTCCCCATCGGGCAGTTCTGCAGGACCCACTACGCCGCCTATGCGGGGTATCACAACTCGCTTGACACGAAGGAATTCATGGACATCGCCCAGGTCGTCGACTCGGCGATGATCCTCGACGACACGCTGAGAGAGCTCGAGCTGTCCGGCATCTACGAGAACCTCGCGCCCTTCGGCGAGCCGCAGCTGGGCCGTCGCGGCCTGTATCCGTCGTTGAACGCGGGCGGTCTGCGCGGCGGCGACGATTTCTGGACCTGGCAACGCCAGCACGAGCGCCTCATGTGGATCCTCAACGGCTGTGACGGCCAGACGCGCATGAGCGACATCGCCCAGCGGGCCGGCTTTGACGTTCGAGACCTCGACACCACCATCGCAAAGCTCGAAGAGGCCGGTCTCCTGCGCCTCTCCGACGGGCCCCAGGGCCCCGCACCGTGGAGACCCTGATGAAGACTGTCCTGTTCATCGGCGACCACCCGCGCCACCTGCACATCGCCCGCCAGGTCGCGACGACCGGGACGCTCGTCGGCGTGGTCGTCGAGACCCGCGAGGCCCACAGCCCGGCCCCGCCTGACGGCCTGCGTGCCTCGACTCGCGCGCTCTTCATCGAGCACTTCCGGCGGCGCGAGCTCGCAGAACACCGCTTCTTCGGCGCCCCAGGGCCGAGCGACTTCGACGCGTGCGCACCGCGTGTCCTGCGCGTGACGATGGACACGCTCAATGGTGCG
The DNA here is from genome assembly GCA_005788935.1 of Pseudomonadota bacterium. Next base: position 1,303 of record SYAK01000035.1, on the reverse strand, counting down.
GGCGTCGCGACGTTCCTGCGCGACCTCGACCCTGACCTCATCCTGAGCTACGGGGTCCACAAGCTGTCGCCCGACGTCATCGCGCTCGCGTCGCGCGCAGCCTGGAACATCCACGGCGGGCTTTCACCCTGGTACCGGGGGACCGCGACCCACTTCTGGCCGAGCTACATGCTGGAACCTCAGATGACCGGCATGACGCTGCACACGCTCACCGCGGCCATCGATGGGGGCGACATCGTGCATCAGAACGCCGTCGCCTTGCATCGCGACGATGGACTGCACGACGTTGCGGCCCGCTGCGTTGAGGCCTTCGGTCTCGAGCTGCCAAGCATCCTCGCTGCACTCGCCGCGTCGCCCGTTCGAAACCTGCCGACGAAGCCGCAGGCCACGACTGGCAAGCTCTGGCGCAGCAGCGACTGGCGCTCCGAACATCTGCACCTGATCTACGAACTGTTCGAGGACCGCGTCGTCGCGCACACCCTCGACACTGGCGCCTGGACCGAACCCACCCCGTTCCGAGTCAATCTGCCCTCCACCACGCATTGAACGTCCCCCAACGTTCATCGCATCAGGAACACGTCGGACGCGCGTCGACTCGCCACGGACCGCCACGGACCGATTGACCGGCGACGCGATGTCGACCAAGCTGCTTCGGTCGCCCATGCGCGACGCCGTGGCGAAGGGTCTCGTGGCGTGCGCGTCACGTCGGCCCGGTCCCACGGGGCCCGCTCACCCCCAGACCCGGAGCGCCCGTGAACCCGAGCACCCTCGAGACCCTCGCGACAGTCCTGTTCGCGGTGGCTGTCCTGCACACCTTCCTCGTGAAGCAGTTCGAAGCCATCGCCCATCGGTTTCCCCATGGTTCTGTGGGCGAAAATGTCTTCCACATGCTCGCCGAGGTCGAGGTCGTCTTCGGCTTCTGGGCGACCGTCTTCCTCGCGGTAGTGACCTTCATGCTCGGCGGCGGCGTCGCGCTCGACTACCTCGAGAGCAAACATCAGCTGCCCGGGGGCACGTCGCCCATCAAGGTTGAGTTCACCGAGCCGTTGTTTGTCTTCGTGATCATGGCAATGGCCGCCACCCGACCGATCCTCGTGCTGGTCAAGGGCGTCATCTCGGGTGCCTCGCGGGCCCTGCCCTTCCCGACGTCGATGGCCTTCTACGTCGCGGCCCTCGTCCTGGGGCCTCTGCTGGGCAGCTTCATCACGGAGCCCGCGGCGATGACCGTGACGGCGCTGCTGCTGAAAGAGCGCTTCTACGACCGCGGTATCTCGTCCAGACTCATGTATGCCACGCTCGGTCT
>SYAK01000341.1 GCA_005788935.1 Pseudomonadota bacterium | reverse complement strand
TTCAAGGGCATAGGGGAGGTTTTCGAAGTCGATGCGGGCGGTCTCGAGCAGGGTGTCGATGCGCAGCTCGAGGCGGTTGGTCTCGTGCAGCACGGCGTCGAGGAGCATCGCGCGATCGCTCGTGGCGAGGCCGTCGTCCGTCATCGTCTGGGTCGCCGCCCGGATGGCCGTGAGTGGCGTCCGCAGGTTGTGGGAGGCCCCGGTCAGGAAGGCGTTCTCGGCCTGGCGGAGGCGCTGGGCGGCGCGCAGTTCGAAGTAGAGCAGCCCGAGGACGGTGAGCAGCGCCGAGAAAGCGATGGGGCCGAGTGTCAGAAGCCACCCGTTGGGCCCGGTGTCGACGGTCGCCCAGGCGAAGATCCAGCCAACGAGGAGGGCGACACAGAGCAGGCTCATGAAGACCGCGAGCGACAGCCCGCGCCAGCCAGCCCAGAAGCCCGCGCTGCGGACGCGCGTTTGGGCGAGGTCGAGCGGGACGCGACGGAGGCGGAGCGGCATCACCCCATAGGTGCCCACGCGCGGGGCGATCGTCAAGGCAGGGCCTCGACTCGCGATGGGTTCCGGTCACCGTTGCGCAGGGGCGCGGGCGTCGCTACAACGGACCCATGCCGGAGCTGCCCGAGGTCGAGACGGTCGTTCGCGCGCTGAGGCCCCTCGTCGCGGGGCGCACGGTCGTCGCGCTCTCGCGGGCCGACGCTCCCGACGGGCCGAAGTACGCGGGTCTCTCGCGCGCGGTCGGGGCGCGCGTGCTCGAGGTCGCGCGACGCGGAAAGTTCATCGTGATGCCGTTGTCGACGGGCGACCTGGTCGCGGTTCACCTCGGGATGACCGGGACCTTGTCTCCGACGAAGCCCGCGGATCATCTGCGCGTGCGGCTCGAGCTCGCGGACGCGGGCGGGGCCCGCTCGATTATCCACTTCCGTGACCCGAGGCGCTTCGGGCGGTTCGTCGTGACGGCGCCCGACGACCTCGCGACGCTCCCGACGCTCGCCGCGATGGGGCCCGAACCGCTCGAACCGGGCTTCACCGCGGGCACCTTCCTCGCCTCGCTCGCGGCGCGGCGCGGACCCATCAAGCCGCTGCTCCTCGGGCAACGCATCGTGGCGGGCCTCGGCAACATTTACGCGGATGAGGCCCTCTTCGCCGCGCGCATCCACCCCGAACATCCCGCCGACCGCATCCCGCCGGCCCGCGTCCGGGCGCTGCACCTGGCCATCCGCGAGGTGCTCGGGCGGGCCATCGAGGCGCGCGGCACGACCCTGCGCGACTACCGGGATCCAGCGGGCGAGGCGGGGAATTTCGCCGTCGCGCTGCAGGCCTACGGGCGCGGCGGAGAGCCCTGCATGCGCTGCGACGCGGTCCTCGAGAGCCGGGTCGTCGGTCAGCGCACGACCACCTTCTGCCCGCGCTGTCAGCGCCTCCCCCGCGGCTGAGCAGGCTCGCCGCAGGGGTCCGGAAACGCGAACCTGCTTGCCGAACCGTGCCTGCAGGTCCACCCTCGGCGCATGCGAACCGCCCTTGTCCTATGCGCGTCGTCGTTGTTGTGGATCGCCTGCGGAGAGGGGGCGAGTCCGTCTCCAACGACGTCGGCGCGGCCGTCGGTGCGTGGCGGGGCCGTTGTCTACGGCGTCGATGACCGCACCGAGTGGTATGCGTGGCCCGACGCGGACTTTCAGGCCAAGGCCCGCGCGGCGTCCGTGGTTCAAGTGAACGCTCGCGATATCGACGTGAACGCCGACGGCTCGGTGACCCTCGACCCCGGCGAGGTCCTTGGGGCCGCGTTCGACCTCTGTGCCGATCAGCGCTTCTTCGACCAGCCGACGTCGGGCTCGTGCTCGGGGACCTTGATTGCACCGGATCTCGTCCTGACCGCGGGCCACTGTGTGGCGGACCGTGCAGATTGCGCCTCCGCGGTCTTCGTCTTCGACTACCTGTATGAGGCCGACGATGTCCGGCCCGACCTTCATCGCGACGACGTCTACCGCTGCGCCGCGCTCGTCGTCGATGGCGGGCGTCACATCCCGGGCGGGCTCGATCTCGCCATTGTCCAGCTCGACCGCCCCGTCGTCGGGCGGGCGCCAGCCGAGGTGGCCTTTCCGCTCGCGCTCTCCGGCCTGCCTGCGACGCGCGGGCCGCTCACCTTCGGCGAGCCGGTCGTGATGGCTGGCTTCCCGAGCGGCATCCCGCTGAAGCTCGACGCTGGCGGAACGGTCGTCAACCCGCGCAGCGGACCGGTCGACTACTTCGTCGCGTCGGTCGACGCCTTCCACGGCAACAGCGGTTCGGGGGTCTATGATGCCTCGGGACGGGTCGTCGGCGTCCTGACCGACGGCATGGACGACTACGAGGCCCTTGGCTCGTGTGCAGTCGTCTCGGTACAGCCTGAGTCGGGTGCGCGCGAGGGAGTTCATTACGCATTCCGTGCCGTGGGTGCCTTGTGCGAGCGGGGCTTCCCGTCACCGATCTGCGCTGGAAACGCGCCGCGCTGCGGCGATGATTTCTGCAATGAACCCGAGTCTGTCGAGACTTGCCCGCGCGATTGTGACGGCGTCTTCGCGGTGCCCGACGGGTGGACCTGCAGCCCCGCCTGGTACGGAGCGCGCGACGACTGCGACTGCGACTGCGGCCTCCGCGACCCGGACTGCGACCTGCCGAACATGCGCATCCTCAACTGCGCGCGTGGCTCGCGGTGTGACGCGAACGGGCAGTGCACCGTGCCGCTGCCCGAGACGTGGGCCTGCAACTGGAGCTTCTTCAACGCCAACGACGACTGCGACTGCAACTGCGGCGCCTGGGATCCCGACTGCGCGCGCCCCAACCTCCGGACGGTCGGTTGCCGGATTGGCGGGCAGTGCCTCGAGGATGGGACCTGCAGCAATCCCGCGCCGGAAGGCTGGACCTGCGGGGATACGGCGTGGAACAACAACAACGCATGCCATTGTGGTTGCGGAGCGCCCGATCCGGACTGCGCCCTCGACGGACGGGCGGTGGTCGGCTGTGCGCCTGGCAGCGGGTGTCGCCCCGACGGGACGTGCGAGGCGCCCTTCCCGGACACCTGGGTCTGCGCGCGCGCCAACTTCGGCAACGGCGGGCGCTGTGATTGCAACTGCGGGGCCTGGGACCCCGACTGCGCCTACGGAGACGCGACACCGCTCAACTGCGGGCCGGGCCTCGTCTGCGGGCCGGACGGGGTCTGCGCCGATCCGGCGACGCTCCCCGAGCCCGGGCCAGAGCCCGTTCCCGAGGCGGCGCCCGAGGCGGTCGACCTCGATGTCGGTGGCGAGGCGGAGACGGGCGCGGAGGAGGTCACGCAGCCTGACGAGGACGACGCGGGCACCTCGGGGGCGGAGGCCGGTGGACCGCAGGGGGACCTTGGGGAGGCTGGCGAGGATGTCCCGCAGCCCGAGGACCTCGGGGGAGCAGCGGACGCGGGGTCGGGTGGGTCTGGCGGGATTCAGGGGCGCCGGATCACGCCGTCCATGGGCTGCGCGTCAAGCCGGTCCGAGGCGCCGATTTCGGGTCTCATCGTCCTCGCTGTCCTGTGGGTGGTCCGAGGTGCGGTGCGTTCGCGGGGTCCCCGGCGTTGTCACGTGGCCCGCGGTCGATGACGCGCGGGACTGTGCGGCGAGGACCTCGTGCAGACTTTGGTGACGGGCTGACCTGACGGAATGTCAGTCTGCGTGCTGCCGGCCTCAGGTGCTGGCGCCGAGCTCCCCGCGGAGCCGATCGATGGCGGTGGCGAGGGCCGCGACGATGTCGGCCGGGGCGGTTGCGAGCACGGTCGGCAGGGGTAGTACGCAGGTGCCGGGCAGCCGCACCGCGAGGTCCGCCATGGCGGCCCGCGTCGCGTCGAGGCGCACCGTGTGCTCGTCGCGGAGGGCGCGGATGAGCGGCTCAAGCACGGGGGGCAGCGCTTCGAGCGCCTCGAGCCAGCTGGCGTCCTCGGCCTCCGCCCGGTTCAGCAGGACGGCGCGAGGCTGCTTGCCAAGGCGGCGCAGCGCGTCGGCGAGGAAGTGCAGGTCGTCCCGTGCGGCGGCCGTGGGGGCCCCGACGAGGAGCCACGTGGTCTGTGGGCCGAGCAGCAGCTCGCCCGCTCGGGTGGCGAGGGATACGAAGCGCGGTCGGACGCGGGCGAGCTCGGTGAACAGCGCCGCGGTCTCGGCGAGCAGGTTCGGGCCGACCACCCGGCCGACCAGCGTCTCGACCCCGCCGCCGAGGCGCGACAGAAGGCCGCCCCGTCGCGGCGCCTCGGCCCGGGACGCGAGGGTTCCGAGAAAGGCGACCGCGCGCCCGCCGAGCAGGTCGGCGATTCGCCCCGGCGTCCGCACGAAGTCGAGCGCGTTGCGGGACGGGGCCGTGTCGATGACCACCGCGTCGTAGGGAGTGCGGTCGCAGGCGTCGGCGAGAACGCTGAGGGCCACGATCTCGTGGACGCCCGCAGCTGCGTCTGCGAGCGCGCGGAAGAGGCGGCTCTGACGCACGCGCTCGGCTGCGGCGGGCTCGCTTGCGAACAGGATGTCGAGGAACGTGTCGGCGGAGCGGCGCGGGTCTGGCATCAGCGCGTCGAGCGTCCCTTCGACGCCTGGCAGCACGACCGGGGTGACGACGTGCGTGAGGGCGACCCCCATGGCGTCCGCGAGGCGCCGGGCCGGGTCGATGGTCACGAGGAGCGTCCGCTGCCTGGCGCGGGCGAGGGCGAGGGCGAGGGCCGCCGAGGTTGAGGTCTTGCCGACGCCGCCGCCGCCCGCACAGACAAAGACGCGGGGCGCCGTCATGCGGCCTCGGCCGAAGCGGGTCTGAGAGCCTCAGCGACCGCGTCGGCGCCTGGGTCGCCCGGGTGAAGCGGCACGCACCAGTGCGGGAGCCGGTCGCCTCGGGCGAGGTCGAGCGCGGTCGCGACCTCGGACGCACGCGCGAGGCGGGCGTCGACAATGGCCCGCATGCGGGGTTCGGCCCAGCCTGTCGCCTCGAGGGCCGTCAGGGTGGCCAGCGCACCTGGCGGGAGGCCTTGAGGGACGCGGTTGAGGACCAGGGCCGCCGCGGGGAGCCCCACCTCGGCCGAGAGCGCGCGCGCCAGCTCGAGCGTCTCGCCGAGAACAAGGCGTTCGGGCAGGGTCACGATGACCGGCGACAGCCGCCCCGGGGCGACCAGCTCGCGGGCCAGGCGGTCGCACAGCTCGAAGAGTGGACCGGCGCCGAGGAACTCACGGCCCTGGCGCGCGGTCCGGAGCCACGCGACACCGTGGCCAGTGGCGGGCATGTCCACGATGATGCGCGCGGTCGGGTGCTCATCGGCGATCTGGCGGACGGCCTCGAGCATCGCGACCTCGCGCACGGCGGGCGCGACCTTCAGAAGCGGCCGCATCGCGAAGTTGTCGAGCGCCACCCGGGCCAGCAGAGCCGAGCCGAAGAGGCCACGGGCGCCACGCGCAATGGCCTCGTCCGGCGTCACGACCCGGTGGGTGACGCCAGGCCGTGGGCCGAGCGCGCGCTGCCCCGACGCGCCGTCTCCGAACTCGACGAAGACCGTGGGTCCGACCTCGCGGGCGAGGCGGGCAAGCCCGGCCGCGACGGTCGTCTTGCCGACCCCCCCCTTGCCGAGCACCGCCACGACGCGGGCGAGCGAGGTCAGCATCCATCCTCCGGGCGGGCCGCCATGGCGCCGATGAGCTCGATCATCATCACGCGGTAGGCCCCCGCGATGCGGCGGGCTAAAGCCCGGGAGCCAGGTGTGGCGAGGCGCGCGAGGCGCTCGAGCCCGGCGACGGTCTCCCGCCACGCCGCTCCGGCGTCCGACACCGTCCAGCGGCCCTCGGTAGCCGGCGTCTCACGCCCGTCCCGGAGGTCGTGCTCGATGTCGAGCAGGTCGTCGACGCATTGGACGAACATCGAGACCCCGTTGAGCCACGCTTTCATCTGCGGCCCCGTCCAGCGCGCGACCGGAAACAGCAGCCCCTCGATGGTCCCCTCGACGCCCGCCTGCCGATGGCTGAGCCCGGCCGGGTCTGGCTGTCCGGCGAGCGCCTGCACCTCGGCGTCGATCCAGGCGTCGATGTGGTCGAGGGCCCGCGCGAGGTCGGCTCGCTGCCAGGTGGCGAGGTCGTCATGGAGGCCGGCGAGCAGCGCGCGGGCGAGGGAGAGCGCCCCGGTGTCTGGCGGCCGCGTCCCGCGCAGGATGGCCTTCAGCCGTTCACCGCGTGCGAGCGGCGGGTCTGGCATCCCATGGTCGAGCGCGTGGTCGACCATGACGATGAAGGCCGCCACGCGCGCGATCTGGCGCTGCTCCCGTTGCCGCACGCGGGCCCCGCGCCCTGCACCGAGCCCTCCCGCGAGGCGGGCGAAGGCCTCGTCGTCGAGCGGCAGCCGGTCCACGACCGTCACGAGGGCACGCATCGGTCGCGGCGCCGCATCCCCGCACAGCAGCGCGAGGTAGGGCGCCACGGCGTAGAGGTCGCAGGCGCCAATCCGCAGCTTCTCCATGAACGGCGTCCCGAGCAGCTCGGGCGCGTGCAGCTCGACGAGCGGCAGGATCTCGCGCGTGAACTGCGCCCGCGTCAGGCGCCGGACCGCGTCGGCGAGCGGCCGCGCCCCTCGGGGCATCTCGCCGAGCAAGCGCGCGAGGTCTGTGGCGCGCGTGGCGCGGGGCGGGAAGGGGGCCCGTACCAGGGCAGCTCCGGACGTCATCGGCCATGCCTTTGGCGCGACTCCCCCGCGCCCGTGGACCGTCAAGTAGGCACCGGGCTGAGCGGGTCAAGGTCCCGAGGGTCAGGCCAGCCCAGCAGGCGGCCCGGATCCCGACCTCGGCACGCCAGAGGCGACCCGTCGCGACGCCGTCACGCGACGTTGCATCCCGCATGGGACCGGCCTATCATCCCCGGGCCGTACGCTCGCAAACGCGCGACCGGTCTCTTCCGCCGAGCGACCCCGCCATGGCCACACTCCAACACCCTCTCGCGCGTCGCCTCGATGACCTCGCGATCCGTGCCGCCCGCGCGTTGGTCGCGAGCGCCCTGCAGGGCATCGAGGCGGACGTCGTCGCGGCCTTCGACCTTCACCCCGGCCTGGCCCCGCTGTTCGCAGACGGGCGCATCAACGCGCTCTCCGAGGCCGTCATCGCGCTCGCGATGCGCTTCGCGGAGGAGGCCCGCGTCCCGGTCTTTGCTGGCGCTGCGACCCCGCAGTTCCTCGGCGAGCTCTCCCGTCGCAACCACGCTCTCTTCTCCACGTCGCCGCGCGCGCTGGCGCAGCATGGGGTAGCCCCATCGCCGAGACCGCTCGGCCCCGTCATCGAGCGGCTCGGACAGCACCTTCTCGGTCCGGCGTGGGGCCCGCGCGCAGGTGAAGTCGCCGTGCGCGACACCATCGCGGGTCGCACCGTGCCGGGGATCGCGCTCGTCGTCACGGGGGACCGCTGCGCCGACGCGGGGGAGGCTGCCGCGTTGTTGCGTCAGACCGCCAACCTGCCGATCTTCTGGGTCTTCGTGACCCTCGCGGGTCCCGGGGTGCCGCCGCCGATCCCGGGAACGCTGCTTGGACGAACACCCGAGGCCTTCGCCGAAGGCGCGCCGTTCGGCTCGAACTGGTGCACGGCGCACGTGCCGTATCAGTCTGACGCGGGCGATTTCTACGGGCCTGCGCTGGCGGGTTTCGCGGTGTGGTACGATCGGTGGCAGCGCAGCATGCCAAAGGTGACGGTCGACGCGGTGCTGCCCGAGGACGGGAGCCGCAATCGCCTCACCCGCACCGTGGCCGACGAGCGGACTCAGGCTGTCCGCGCGCGAGCCGAGCGCGAGCGGGAGCGTCTCGCCCGGACACTCGAGGACGTCGAGCGAGGGTCCTCCTGGCCGCGCGCCCGCGGCCTCGTCGCGAAGGGGCGCGGCGGGGCGGATGCGGGTCCGCGGGCCCGGCAGCTCTTCACGCAGCCCCTCGTGGCCCCGGAGTGGCGGCTCGAGAACGCGCGCGCGACCGGATGGACGGCGGACGTCGAGGAGGTTGGGCTGCCAGCCCTCTCGCCCACCCTGACCATCGAGGGCGAGCGCCCGTCGGCCGCTGGCCCGACCGAGAGCTCGGCTGACCGTCTCGCGCGGATCCGCGCCCGCCGCCTCAGCCGGAACTCCAAACGCTGACAATGGCCACGGTCAGCGCTCGGGGGACGCGTCGCTCAGCACGGTGCGGAGCACGTCGCCGTAGCGGCGCAGGCGGGCCGCGCCGAACCCGGGGGTGTCGGGGAGCGCCTCGGCGCCGTGACGCGCGAGATGGGCCATCACGGCTGCTGGCAGCACCGCCTGGAGGCCGACGCCGCGCCGCGTCGCCTCCTCGGCCCGCCAGGCCTTGAGGCGCTTCACGCGCGCTTGCATGACCGGTGTCGGGCGTCCATCGCCAGGCGTCCGGGGGGCCGGCCCATGGCCTCCGTCGGTCTCGCCGGTCAGGAGGATGAGTCGCAAGGCCTCGCGGTCCGCCCACATCAGACGCGAGTGAAACCCGCCCTGAGCGCTCGGCTCGGCGAGGCGCAGGGCGGCGGCCTCGCCCGAGGCGCGCGCGAGCTGCACGAGCTCGCGGTTTGGGACGATCTGCCCTGGGGGACAATCGAATTCCCGCGCCTTGCCCTCGCGCCACGCGGTGAGGGTCGCGAGGACCCCTCGCTGATCCGGACGCAGGGCGCGCGCCTCGGGCAGCCGCCAAGGGCTGTCAGGGCTCGTCAGGTTCGAGCGGCTGCGGGTCGCTGCGACCTCGGCGCTCGCGAGGGCCCACTCCTCGTCGAGGTCGGCCGCCCGGATTCGCAACGCGAGGGCGTCATGCAGCGGCAGCAGATGGGCCGCGTCCGCCCACGCGGCCTCAAAGGCGGCCTCCGGGAGCGGTCTGAGGCGCCAGTCAATCGACAGCGCCGCGGGCAGCTGCACCCCGAGGCGCTCGGCGCAGAGCGCGCGGTAGCCCGTCCGCGGCAGCCCGAGCAGCGTCGCGGCGCACGCCGTGTCGACCAGGTGCGGCAGGTTCAGGTGCAGGTCCCGCCTCAGCGCTGCGACCGCATGCTCGGCTGCGTGCAGCACGACCGGCCGGTCACGGAGCTGGGGTGCCAGCGTCGCCTCGGGGCGCTGGGGAGACCGCTCGAAGGCCTGCAGGTCCACCAGAAACCCGGAAGGTTCCCCGCTCGCATCCTCGAGCGCCACCGCGAGCAGGCAGAGGCGGGGACGGAAGGCCCTGACGCTCGAGTCCTCGGTCGAGATCGCGACACGGCGGGCCACAGCGATCGCGGCGGCGAGTTGCGTCAGGGCGGCGTGGGTCGTGACCAGCTCGGGTTTCACGACCCCATGGTGCGCCACCACGCCCCGCATGGCAACCCGTCGTAACCGGCACGAACCGGCACGTCGGAACCCGGATCCGCGTGGCCGAAATAAGCGAAGGCCCGCCTTTTGGGGGCGGGCCTTCAACCGTTATGCAATCCGAGTCGGATTACTTGGCCGCGGGGGCCGGAGCCGCCGCAGGGGCCGCGCCGTCAGCCGGAGCCGCGGCCGGAGCCGCACCAGCCGCCTCGCCAGCCGCGGGAGCCGCAGCGCCGTCAGCCGGGGCCGCCGTCTTGTTGGCGACGGTCAGGCGGGCGTTGAGCTTGAAGGTCGGGGCGGCCTGGGTCGCCTCGGGGGCGCCACCGACCGTCCAGTCGGCGCGGACGAGATCCTTGACCTCGGCCTCGACGACGACCGAACCGTCTTCCTTCTTCTCGACGACCTTGAAGGTCACCGGGACTTCCTTCTTCACGCCGTGGAGGTCGAACTCGGCGGCCGCGGTGAAGGTGTCGGCCACGTCGGCCACGGCCGCGAGCTTCGAGACCGTGACGGTCGCGGTCGCGAACTGGGCGACATCGAAGAAGTCGGCGGTCTTGAGGTGCTCGTCACGCTTCGCATCGCCCGAGGCGAGCGCGGTGAGGTCGACCTTGAAGACGGCCTTCGACGTGGCGAGACCCTCGGCGGTCAGGTTCACGACGGCCTCGACGAGCTCGAACTTGGTGAAGTCCACCGTGACGAGCTGGCCGGCCTTCTCGCCGTGATGGTCGATCTCGGCCTTCACGAAGTCCTTCGGGGGCTCGGGCGCGGGGGCCGGAGCGGGCTCGGGCGCAGGCGGGGGCTCGGGAGCCTTAACGGGCTCGGGGGCCGGAGCGGGGGCGGGAGCGGGCTCGGTCACGGCCGGCTTGGGGGCCTCCTTCGGCGGCTCCTGCTTCTTGCAGGCCGGAGCCCAGGCCATGGCCAGCGCACTGAACGAAAAAACAAACATACGCTTCATACGGGGAACCCTCCTTGGGGCGCGGCTTTTGTCGGGTTTGTCGAGGGATGTCAAGCATCCGGTGCACAAGTTCTTACGCATCGTCGCGCAACCCGGTGCGAACCGCGTTTCGCACCTGCTAGCGTGTGTTAACGGGATTGAATACCGCCCTCGCGGAGATCGGGATCGTGCCCCCGCCGAAGGTCTTCGGATCAAGCGGCAGGGACGCGACGTCGAGGATCACGCGCGCCTCCACGAGCAGCGCCTCGTTCGCAGCGATCCCGAGCTTTGCGCGACCGGCTGGGCCGAGCAGCCTGAGTTCCCCCGAGGCCTTCGCGGGCACTTCGCGGCCCGCGATCGTCACGCGCACCTCGCCCTCCCACCGGACTGGGCCGCCCGGTGCCCGGTTCGCCCGAAGCGGCCCGTTCGCGAGCTTGATCGTGGTGTGTTCCAAAGACTTCAGTTCTTCCCGTGCGTGCTTTGAGCGCAGCGGGATGCCGGCGTCGGCGGTGGTCGCGTCGACGCTCAAGGTGACGCGCGACGCCCCGATGTCTTGCGGTTCGACCGTCAGGAGCCCCGTGAGCCCGCCGAAGCGCACCTCGAAGGTGTCCCCGCCCGCCGTGACGCTCGCGACCACGAGCCCCGAGTCCGGAACCAGCTGCCAGATTCCTCCCGGGACCGGGAGCGCGATGGTCGTCGCGTCACCGGTGGCTGGCGAGGCGTCCGCAGGGCCCCCGAGGCTCGCGACGGCGCCCTCCGGGGGCATCCCCTCGCCGAGCGCCAGGGCTGGCACGACGGGGGCCGCGAGGAGGGCTGTCCCGCTCAGGAACGATCCAGCCGCGAACAGCCGCCGAGGGAGGCCGTGGGCCGCACGGTCGCCGCGTCCGAGCCACAGCCCGAGGAGGGTCGCGAGCAGCAGGCCAGTCATCACCGCGAGCCCGTCGAGGCCGAGCCAGAGCCAGCGCTCGACCGTCGGGACGAGGCCGAGGTCCGGGTCGTCCAGATAGAACCCGCGCGCGGGGTCGGTCCAGACGAACAGCTCGCCCTGCGTCGCGAGACGCCAGCTCCAGAGCCCAATCCCGACCAGTGCTGCCAGCACGCCGCCAGCCCTCAGAACCCGCAAGACGATGAACTTCATGTCGCCTCCCCGTGACGCGGGGGCTCCCGCCTCGCCGCGGCGCTGCCGTAGGCGCGCGGCGACCCCTGGACAAGGACCTGTCACGGGAAGCACCTTCTCGCGGCGCTTCGACCCGGGGTCCGGCCTTCCGATTCGTCTGCCGAACGCGGCCTGTGCACTGTCGCTTGATGGGGCCCGTCCGCCCGCCTCCGCCCGCCTCAGCCGGGTTTGCGGCTGCCGCACGCGCGTGCTAGAGTCGGCCCATGACGGTCTCTCCCATGCGCGCCCGGCTCGCGGCCATTCTCCTGCCCAGTCTCGCACTCTCCGCCGCCTGCGGCTCCTCGCAGGAGCTGCCGCCGCCCGGTGGCGCCGATACACCACTCGATGCGGCCGCGGATGTCCCCGAGCTGCCCGACCTGGCGGCCCTCGACGTCGCCCCGGTCGACTTCGGCGGGGCCGACGACGCAGGGAGCGCCGAGACCGCCGACCCCGAGGACACGACCCCGGCGCCATCCTGCGATGATGCGGTCAAGCCCTACTTTTGCCCGTGTGAGAACAACACGCAGTGCGCGAGCCTCTACTGCGTCGACGTCGACGAGCCCGACGTCGCCCGCCGCTGCTCCGAGCAGTGCACGAACGACTGCGAAAACGGCTGGGAGTGCCGTGGTTCCGGCGGCGCCGACCCGGTCTTCATCTGCCTGCCGCCGCTCGTCACCTTGTGCGAGCCGTGCGTCGAGAACGCGGACTGTCAGGTCCTCAACGCCCAGTGCGTCAGCTTCGACGACGGCCAGTTCTGCGGGCGTGACTGCATGGGGGATGGCAACGACTGCCCGACCGGCTACGTCTGCGGCGACATCACGAATGAAATCGGGCAGACCACCGGACGACAGTGCCTCCCAGCCTCCGGGTCCTGCCAGTGCCCCGTCGGGGTCGATTACCAGACAGACCCTGACAACTGCGGTTACTGCACGAACCGCTGCAGTTATTTCGGCGCGGTCGCCGGATGTTCAGCCGGCACCTGCTTCATGGAGTCCTGCAGCCCGGGCTATGTCGACCTCGACAAGTCGGACCTGAACGGCTGCGAATACGCCTGCACCTTCGCCTCCGACGACGACTGGCCCGACGGCGCCTGCAACGGCAGCGACTGCGATCAGGACTGCGACGGCCTCGACGGCAGCTGGGGCCGCGCCATTTTCGTGTCGCCAGACGGGCGCGCTGGTGCCTCGGGGTCGTCGCGCGACCCCGCACCGACCATCACGGCTGGCATCGAGGCGGCCACCCGCAACGCGAAGGAACACGTCTACATTGCGGCTGGCACCTACAACGAGCAGGTGACACTCGTCGACGGGGTCTCGCTCTTCGGCGGCTACTCGAACGACGGCCTCTGGTCGCGCGACCTCGCCCGGTACAAGACCACGGTCCAGAACGGGGCTGGCGCGACCTCGATTCGGGTGATCGTCGCGGATGGCGTCTTTGCGAAGCGCACGGTCATCGACGGACTCGAGGTCCTCGCGGGCACGAACCCGAACCCGGGCGAGTCGAGCTACGCCGTCTGGGTCCGGGGCGCCACGAACACGCTCGAGTTCACGCGGGTCACGGCGCTTGGCGGCAACGGCGGCGCCGGGCGCGACGGGGTGAGCGGCGTGAAGGGCCCGGACGGCGTCGTGGGACAGCCCGGAGAGTCGACCAACACGAGCGACTGCACGGATTGCTACTGCAACGAATTCGACGCCTATGGTGGCGAAGGCGGCACGGCTGGCCCGAACCAGTGCGGCGCGGGACGCGACCCCGCGGGCGGGCGCGGTGGCAACAGTGGCTGTGGGGGGAGCGGCACCGGCAACAACGGTTCGTCGAGCCCGAGCGGGGCCCCCGGTGGCGTGGGCAGCGGGGCTGACGGCAACACGGGCGGGGCTGGCGCGGCTGGC
>SYAK01000340.1 GCA_005788935.1 Pseudomonadota bacterium | reverse complement strand
GTCCGCCTTTGGCGTGCGGCGGAGGCGGGGGTTGCACCCCTGACTGCCTCGGCCTCGAGTGCGGCGATGACGGCTGCGGTGGCTCCTGCGGCAGCTGCGGCCCGAACCAGACCTGCGGCGCCGCGGGGCAGTGTGTGACATCTGGCGGCGGCGGCGGCGGCAACTGCACGCCGCGCTGCACCGGGCGGGACTGCGGTGATGACGGATGCGGAGGCTCCTGCGGCAGCTGTCTCGGTACCGCCACCTGCAGCAACGGACTGTGCTCGCTCGGGGGATGCACCCCGGCCTGCGATGGCCGCAACTGCGGTAACGACGGATGCGGCGGGACGTGCGGAGCGTGTCCGGCTGGCGAGGCCTGCCAGGCCGGGACGTGCGTGATGGGCAGCTGCGAGGCCGACTGCGCGGGCAAGACCTGTGGTGACGACGGCTGCGGAGGCTCCTGCGGCGGCTGCCCCGAAGGAGAGCGCTGCACGGCGGGCGCGTGCGAGGCCGTCCCCTGCAGCTGTCAGGGACGCAGCTGCGGTGACGACGGCTGCGGCCGCGTCTGCGGCTACTGCGGGGCTGGCACGACCTGCGACACCGCGACCTATCAGTGCGTCTCCGAGGCCAGTCCACCCCCGACCGACCCGGGCACGAAGCCGCCCGAGGAGTGCCCGGCTGGGCAAGCCTGGAACACGGTCGCGGGGCAGTGCGTGATGCTCGGCGACACGACCACGACCACGACGGGCGGCGACGCCGAGGGTTGCGGCGGCGGCGCGCCCCAGACCAGCTTCGGTGCCGCACTGCTCGCGCTGCTCGGTCTCGTCCGGCGGCGCCAGGCGGCCTGAATCAGGCGCGCGACACGCGTCAGACGCGCGGCGGGACCCGAGCACCGTGGTGAAGTGCTCGCCGCCGGGCGCACGGGCTGGCACCGACCCTGCGCGTGTGCTACGCTGCCGCGCCCACGGGCGGGCACGCGAGTGCCTGGCCCGCCCGCGAGGCGAATCCGGCCAACGAGGTGACCATGTCGCTCCCCCCCGTGTTCCGCCACACCCTCTCCACTCTCACCCTCCCCATCCTCCTGCTCGCGACGCTCCCGGCCGAACAGGCCCGCGCCGAAGGCGAGTGCGTCGCGGGCGGAGGGACAGCGGCCGGGGACTGCCCCACGAGCGGCGTGGGCCCCGCTGGTTGCTGTTCTGGCACGCAGGTCGTCCAGTGGTGCAGCAGCGGGGTCCTCTGCGAGAAGAACTGCCGCCAGGTCTACGGGACCACGGCCCCCTACTGCGGGCTGTTCGACGGCTTCATCGACTGCGTCGAGACGCAGGAGGAGGCTGGTGGTCGCGCGTGTCCCGGCAGCAGCGGCGGCGGCGGCGGCAGCGCGTGCGGCACCTGCGGCCCGAACCAGACCTGCAACGAGTCCACCGGCCAGTGCGAGGCCGCCAACACCGGCAGCAGCTGCGGCACCTGCGGGCCGAACCAGACCTGCAATCAGAGCACCGGTCAGTGCGAGTCCACGAACACAGGCAGCGCCTGCGGCGCCTGCGGCCCGAACCAGCGCTGCAACGAGTCCACCGGCCAGTGCGAGTCGACCGACCCGGGCTGCACGCCCCAGTGCGCGGGCAAGACCTGCGGCGATGACGGCTGCGGCGGAACGTGTGGCACCTGCCAGAACGGCCAGAACTGCGAGAACGGCAGCTGCGTCGGGGGCGGCGGTGGCCCGTGCACGCCGACGTGCAACAACCGCAACTGCGGCGACGACGGCTGTGGCGGCGTCTGTGGCACGTGCCCGGACGGGCAGTCCTGCAGCGGCGGCGGCGTCTGCGAGTTTGGCTCGTCGACGGCGGACCCGGCGCCAGGTGGCGACACCTCGGCGGTACCGCCGCAGGAGTGCCCCGCGGGCCAGTACTGGAACCAGGTCGCGGGGGCCTGCGTGCTGCTCGGCAGCGACACGACCAGCAGCGGGAGTGACGATGGCGGCTGTGGTGGTGGCGCCGCGAGCGGACTCCTTGGGCTCGGCGCGGGGCTGCTCGCGCTCGCCCGTCGTCGCTTCAGCGGCCGCTGCTGAGGGTCGCGAGGATCTGCAGATCGTAGATGGCGTGGGTCCAGGCGGCGATCGCGAACCCGCGCCACGCGAAGAGGGCCGCGAAGAAGAGGCCCGCCACCGCGCGATAGGCGAAGACGTACGCGTCGAACGCCTCACCCGCGAGGTGGTGGGCCGATGAGAAGACGAGGCTCGAGACGAGGACCGCGCCCACAAGCGCCGCCCAGCGCTCGAGCCCGATTGCGCGGGCGAGCAGCGCGGTCAGCGCCGGGATGAGCAGGAGGCGGAAGACGAGCTCCTCGTAGAGCCCGGCGCCCGCCGACATCACCGTCAGATCGAGCCAGGTCGGACCTCCCGGGGCTCCGACCTGAAGGGCTGGCAGGGCGACGACGTGCAGCTCGTCGAGGGCGGCGATGACGATGCGCCCCGTGACGAGGCTCCAGGCGGCGCTCTCGACGAGCGCTGGCACGGTCCAGGCGACGTGCGCCCCGAAGCCCGCCTCGCGCCGGAAGGCCGCGAGGAAGATGAGGACGCCGCCCACCGCGAGCTGCACCCCGACGTACGTCGGACGCGGGACCGACGCGAGCAGCGGGGCTGTCACGAGGTCGATGGCCGAGCGCGCGCTGTCGCTCGCCGCGAGCAGGCCGACGCCGTAGAGCAGCAGGAGCGGCACGGTCGTCAGGGAGGCCGTGGCGGTCGTGCGGGTGAAGTGGCGATAGCGGTCGAACCAGTCGACGAGGGCGCCGGTCATGGGGCCAGAACGTCACGGGGCGGGGCGATGCCGCAAGTTTTCGGGGCCGTTTTCGGTCCCTTCCCGGTTGACAGGGTCAGCGCCTTCATTTAGCAAGGCACCTCTCAAATCAAGGTGCCGCCGCGGCACCGTATCGACTGCCGGTCGGCAAGGGCGAGTGAAGACGATGACCGACGCCTCCCAGAACGAGTTCCACAACCCGCACGCCAACTACCCGACGCCTCCGTCGCAGGGCTTCCGCAGCGACCGCGGCGGCGACCTGCGCCCGATGGAAGTGCGCGTCGACGGTGACAACATCAACCGCGCGATCAACCAGCTGAAGCGCAAGATGGCGAACGAGGGTATCTACAAGGAGCTCAAGAAGCGCCGCTTCTACGAGAAGCCCTGCGAGCAGCGGAAGCGCAAGCAGCGCGAGGCCGAGCGTCGCGCCCGCAAGGCTTCGCGCCGCGCCCTCTGATCGGGTCTGTCGACCTCCGTTCAGGGTGTCCTGGACGCGCGGAAGAGCCGCCCCTTGTCGGGCGGCTTTTCGTGTTGATCTCGTGCGTCACCGCGAAGCGTCAGCGGACCCAGGGCTCGAAGCGCTCGGTGGTCGGCTCGTGGCGCATGACGGTGACGTCGGCGAGGCGCCCGTCCGCGATCCGGTAGACGTTGAAGCGCGCCCAATGATCGGGGTGGACCGCGAGCCACGTGCTCGAGCCCGAGCCGATGACGTCGAGACCGTGGGTCTCGAAGCGGTGGGCCATGTGGGTGTGCCCGTGGAGCACCACGCGGGCGCCGCCGTCGGCGAGGGTCGCGAGGAAGGTCTCGCGGTCGCGCAGCGCGCGCGTGAGGTCCTTGCGCAGCCCGCGCGTGTGCAGGTTGTGGTGGACCATCGCGATGACGAGACGCCCCGTGAAGCGCCCCTCGGCGGCGAGCCCGCGGAAGCGCGCGAGCTGGGCGGCCGACACGAGGCCCGACGAGAAGAACGGGGCGCGCGGGACAGCCGAGCAGAAGCCGACGAGCGTCACGTCGGGCCCGATGTCCTTGACCCACGGCCACGGCGCGGTGGCGGGGTCGGCGCCTTCGGGCCACAGCCAGGGGGCGAACGCATGCTCGAAGCGGCGCGCGCGCGCGGCCCCGCGGGTGTAGACGTCGTGGTTGCCCGGGATAAGGCTGACCCGGTCGGGCGGACCGAGCCGCTCGAGCCGGGCACGGACCGCGGAAAACTCGGACTCGAGCGCCAGATTGCTTACGTCGCCGGTGATGACGACGTGGTCGGGGTTCGCCTCGCGCACAGCGTCGATGAGGCGGTCGAAGAGCCAGATCGGGTGCTGGTGGCTGCGCTTGAAGAGCAGGTTGACCCCGCCGGTCAGGCGCTTGTTCAGGAAGCGGCGCCACGAGACCCCTGTGAGATCGAGGGCGTGGAGGTCGGAGAGGTGCGCGATCCTCATGCGGGATCTCCGGTCGTGACGGGTGCGGGCTGGTCGCCCTCGTGGGTCGCCTCGAGGACGCGGGCCCAGGTGACCTGACCGCGCGCGACGAACCAGAGGCCGAAGAGCGACTGCTGCAACAGCTGCATGAGCCACGTCACGAGCCCGAGGGCCGCGAGCTGGGGGCCCGCCGTGTCGAGGCCGTAGAGGCTCACGGGCAGGAGCAGGAAGTACCAGAAGGTGCCGGCGTTGCCGGGGCTGTTCGGGATCATCATTCCGACGACGACGCAGGCCATCATCATGTAGGCGCCCGCGAGGTCGATCGGCAGGTGGAAGGCGGCGATCATGCACCACACGCCGAGGCCGTTGAGCGCCCAGTAGACGAGCGTCAGCGCGGTCACACCCGCGAAGACCGAGGCGCTCGGGAGCTGGGCGAGGCCGCGCAGGAAAGCCTCGACGAGGGCCACGACGCGGGCGGCGAGGCCGCGAGAGACGAGGCCGAGGGTGACCTCGACGAGGCGCCGCGCGAGGTCGCGCTGCCAGCGGGCAAGCCCGAGCAGCACCGAGGCCCCGACGAAGACGAGCAGGGCCACCGTGGCGCCCGCCGTGAGCTCGGGCGACGCCGACGCCCCGGGCGCCACCGCGAGCAGGAGGGCGAGCAACAGCGACACGACGAGCCCGTCGAGGACACGCTCGACGACGACGCTCGCGAGCAGCTCGGTCGTGCGGACGCCGCGCGCGGCGCGCTTGACGAGGACGGGGCGGACGAGCTCGCCGAGCCGCAGCGGGAAGAGGAACATGGCCATGAAGCCGACCGCGCCGATGCGGTTGTGCGTCGCGACCGGGAGCGGCGCGATGGGGTCGATGAGCGGCTTCCAGCGCAGCACGCGCAGCGCGTGGATGGCCGTCAGGATGACGAGGAACGGGAAGAGCCACAGGACGTCGAAGCCCCAGCCCGGCAGCGCGTTGAGGGTCGCCGCGTCGAGGGGACCGTCCGGCAGCGGCGCGGCGAGACCGAATCGCAGCTGGCCGCGCTCGAAGGTCATGGCCCCGGAGAGGCGCGCGAAGTCCCAGTCGCGGGCCGAGAGCCAGACGAAGAAGACGCCGACAGCGAGGCCAGCGAGGAGCTTGAGCAGGTTGGAACGCACGCGGTGGCCCGGGCCAGAGGTCGGCGGACCGTATCAGGCGGCGGGCCTTGGTGCAAAAGCCGCGTCATGCGGGTCGGCCCATCCTCAGCGGGCTGGCCTTCAGTCAATCAGTCCGCTACCTTTGGGCCATGAGACCCGCGCCACACCTGCTCGCCTCCGGGCTCGCCCTCGCGCTGTCGCTGCCCGCGGCCGCGCTGGCGTGGACCTTCTACACGACCGAGGACGCGGAGAATCCACAACCGCTGCGCTGGTATCAGGGCCGACCGGCCTACACCTGGCGCCTGTCGACAGCGACGCCGGGGGAGGCTGATTGGGCGCGCATTCAGCCGCTCGTCGAGGCGGCCCACGACGCCTGGATCGGGACCGAGTGCGGCACCGTGCCAGAGTTCACCTTCGGCGGGACGTCGGAGGCGACCGCCGCGACGCTGCCGAAGACGCTCGCGGACGAGCCCGACAACCTCGTGGTCTTCGTGAACTCGAAGGTCCAGTGGCAGGACTCGGGCAACCTCAGCTCGTGGCTCGCCATCACGAAGATCGCGAGCGACTCGCGGACTGGCCAGATCATCGACGCGGACATCGAGGTCAACGACGGCATGTACACGTTCTGGTACGATGACCGGCGGGGGCCGGCCTCGACGGTCGACTTCCGTGCCATGATCGTCCATGAACTCGGACACTTCTACGGACTCGACCACTCGACCGTCGACAGCGCGGTGATGGAGGCCCGCTACGACGCCGAGACCCCGCGGCGCGCGCTGACGGACGACGACACGGACGGTGTCTGTGCCCTCTACGCCGACGCGCCGCAGTGGGTCGATCCGAACGCGGGCGACGGCGGCCACGACGACGACGGGGGCTGCGGGGCTGGCGGGAGGGCTGGGCTCGCGGGCGGGTTGGCTGGGCTCGCGGTGACAGCCCTGCGGCGGCGCGGGCGGCAGGCCGCCTGAGTGGCTGTCAGTGGCCGCCCGAGGGCTTGGCGGCAGGCGGCGGGGTGTCGGGCCCGACGAGGAGCTCCTTCATGGCCGCGATGACGGCTGGGTGCGCGGCGATGTCGGGGTTGGCCTTGTAGAACGCGTCGAGCGCGAGCTTGCGCTGCTTGAGGCGCTCGGCGTGCGGCGCGAGGAGCAGCTCGGCCTCGGCGGGCTTGGCCGTCAGCTGAGCGGCGAGCTTGTGGCCCTCGGCGTGAATGACGGCGAGATCCTCGCGGTTGGCCTCGATGTATTCCCGAAGCGCCTGCGCGGCCTTCTCGGGGTCGCCCTTGTTCGCCTCGAGGAGGCCGGTGGCGTTCTCCTGGTGCGACAACTGGCGACCGACCGTGTCCTCGCCGCAGGCGGGGAGGACAGCGAGAGCCAGGGCCAGGGCGGCGGCGGTCAGGGCGCGGGACATGGACGGCTCCGGGTCTTGGACGGTGCCGGGCGGCCGCCCGGAAGCTCCGGCTTAGGGACCCGCGTGGGACTTGTCAATTTCCGCGTCACGCGCGCTTGCGTCGCGGCCCGGTACCCCGCACCGTAGGACGGTGCAGGATCGCCCCGACACCGAGCCCCACGCCGCGACCCGGCCTGCGCGAGACCGCTGGCGCTGGTGGCGCGTGGCGGGACTCGTGGTGGTCGCGGCCGGGGTCCTCGCGGCCTACACGCTGTTGCCGCTGCAGGCGTGGCTCATCGAGGTGGCGCGGGTCCTGCGCGGGCTCGGCGGGGTCGGCGTGGCGCTCTACTTCGGCGTCTACACCGTCGCGAGCCTGTTCGTCTTTCCAGCGGCGCTCCTGACGCTCTCGGCGGGCGTCGCGTGGGGACCGCTTGGCGGGCTCGCGGCCGCTATCCCGGCCGCCGCGATCGCCGCGCTGACGGCCTTCTCGATCGGGCGCCTCGCCTTCCGCGGCCGCCTCCGGGCCTCGCTGCTCGCCCGCCCGAAGGTCGCGGCGGTCGAGCGCGCCATCAACGCCAAGGGGGCCCGCCTCGTGTTCCTGATGCGCTTCTCGCCGATCCTGCCCTTCCCCATCCTGAACTATGTCCTCGGCATGACGCGCATCCCGGCTGTCTCCTTCGTCGCGGCGACCGCGACCGGGATGCTGCCGATTTCATTCATGTACACCTGGACAGGCGCGCTGCTCGGGGAGCTCGGCGGGGTCGGCGATGGGCCGCCAAAGGAGGTCGGCGCGCTCAACGTCCTGATGACAGCGCTCGGCATCGCCGCGACGGTCTTCGTGACGTGGTGGGTCGGGCGAGCCGCGCGGGCGGCCCTCGCCGAGGTCGAGGCTGAGGCGAAGGACGCCTCGTTTTGAGTGCCATGATGAAGCGGCCCGCATTTGCGGCGCGGGTGTCCCGCCTGCAGCGGATCGATGACGCGCTGTCCGAACGCCTCGACGCGCAAAGGTTCGGACCGCCCGTCACCCACGTCTACAACCCCCTCCGGTACGCGCGCGAGCTGCGCAACACCTACCTCGAGCGCTATGCGACGCGGACAGGCGGCGTGCTGTTCGTCGGCATGAACCCAGGCCCGTGGGGGATGGCGCAGACGGGCGTGCCCTTCGGGACGGTGCCGATCGTGCGGGACTGGCTGCAGCTCGAGGGGACGGTCGAGCGACCCGCGGTCGAGCACCCCGCACGACCGGTGGATGGACTCGCGTGTACCCGCGAGGAGGTCTCCGGGATGCGCCTCTGGGGGCTCTTCCGGGCGACCTTCGGCGACCCGGAGCGCTTCTTCGACGCGGCCTTCGTCGCCTGCTGGTGCCCGCTCGCCTTCATGGAGGCCTCAGGCCTGAACCGAACCCCCGACAAGCTGCCGGCCGCCGAGCGGGGCCCGCTGATGGCTGCCTGTGACGCAGCGCTCGCCGAGACCATCGCCGTGCTGGCGCCGCGCCTCGTCATCGGCGTCGGCGCG
>SYAK01000339.1 GCA_005788935.1 Pseudomonadota bacterium | reverse complement strand
GGAGATGGCGCGCACCGGTGACCGCGACGGGCTCGAAGGGCTCCATGGCCACGTCGCGAACCTCGCGAAGGCCGAGGGCGGCGCCAACCACTGGTCGGTCTTGAAGATGATGCAGCTCGCGCGCACGGCGACCGACGCGGCGCTGCAGGCGTGGCTCTATTTCCGGAACGGTCAGCTGTACGCCGAGACGCTTGGCGAGAAGCAGATGGCCGAGATGGCCTTCCGGAAGATCGAGGTCGTGCCGGACGACGCGGACATGCGGGCGTATCTCCTCGCGTTCTACACCGACTTTTACGCCGCGCAGAGCAACTGGCGCAAGCTCGAGCAGACCCTCGCCGACCCGCAGTTCGGCGGCGACACGGGCGCCCTCGCGGTGCAGGAGACGCTCGCGCGCATCGCCGAGAGCCGACAGCAGCCCGAGAAGGCGCTCGGCTTCTGGCAAGCCGTCCGCAAGGAGTCCGCGAGCCACGCGGAGGCCGAGCAGCGGCTGCACGCGCTGTACACCCAGCTCGGGCGCTGGAACAACCTCGTCGACCTCGTGAAGGAGCGGCACGACCGTCTGCCCGCGACCGATCATGCGGGGCGCATCGCCGCGCAGCTCGAGCTGGTCGTGCTGTTCCGCGACAAGATGAACGCGCCCGCGCGCGTCATTCAGTGCTGGCAAGCCATCCTGGAGCTCGAGCCTGGCAACGCTGCGGCGCTCGACGCGCTCGTCGAGGTCTACACCGGGCAGGCCCGCTGGCAGGACCTCGTGCGCGTGCTGAACGACAAGGTGACGCACGCGCCCGACACGGCGGCGCGGGTGGCGCTGCTCGAACGGGTGACGGGCATCTACCGCGAGAAATTCTCGAACCCGAACGAGGCGGTCAAGACGCTCAACCGCATCCTCGAGCTCGACCCGAACAACCGCGCTGCCCTGGCGCAGGCGAAGGACATCTACTTCCAGCAGCACAACTTCGACGCCTGGGTCGAGCTGAGCGACCGCGAGCTCGCGTTCATCGACGACCCCGCGACGCAGCGGGCCGAGCTCGTGAAGCTCGCGAAGATCGCGAGCGAGAAGCTGCGCAAGCCCGAGACCCCGATCGCGCTGTGGCTGCGTGTCCTTGAGGGCGATCCGCGTCATGAGGCGGCGCTCGAGCAGCTCGAGACGCTCTACGAGCGTGAGAAGCGCTGGGCCGAGCTCGCCGACATCCTCGAGCGGCGCGTGGCGCTCGCGAGCGAGGGCGGCAAGGCGACCACGGTCGTGACGGCGCTGCTCGACAAGCTCGGGACGGTGCTCTCGGCGCGCCTCGAGGATCACGGCGCCGCCGCCGATGTCTGGAAGCGGCTCCTCGCGGTCGATCGCGACCACCGCAAGGCGCAGACGGAGCTCCGCAAGAAGTTCCTCGCCGAGCGCAGCTGGGACGAGCTCGAATGGTTCTTCCGCAGCTACGGGGACTTGGGCGAGTGGGTGCGGACGGTCGAAGGGCAGCTGAAGCACGTCGAGAACGAGGCGGAGAAGCTCCCCCTGCTGTTCAAGCTCGCGTCTGTCTACCGCGACGAGCTGAATGACGTCCGCCGCGCGGTCAAGAGCCTCGAGGCGGTGCTTGAAATCGACGGGCGGAACGCCGAGGCCGCCAGCCTGCTCATCCCGATCTACCGCCAGCTCGCGCAGTGGGCGCAGCTGCCCGATGTCTATGAAATCGCGACCGACGCGACCGAGGAGCGCGAGACGCGGCGCACGCTGCTGCTCGAGGCGGCCGAGGTCCAGTCGACGCAGCTGAAGAACCCGGAGATGGCGTTCTTCGCGTTCGTTCAGGCCGTGCGCGAGAACCCGGAAGACATCGCGCTCCACCCGCGACTGCGCGAACTCGCCGAGGCGTCGGCGAACTGGGAGAGCTACGTCGTCGTGCTGCAGGACGGCGTGGACCACATCACGGTGGACGACGCTCGGGTGGCGGTGCTGCTCGAGGTCGGGCGGGTCTACCGCGAGCGCCTTGGCGCCGATGACACGTCGCTGACGTTCTTCAACCGCGTCCTCGCCTACGATCCGCACAACACGGTCGCGCTCGACGCGTCCGAGGCCGCCTTCGAGGCGACGGGCCAGATCGATCAGCTCATCGTCACCTACCACCGCCGCCTCGGCATGATGACGGCTGGCCCCGAGCAGCTCGCGACGTTGCACAAGCTCGCAAAGGCCTGGCGCGACCACATCGGCGCGATAGATGAGGCCGAGGCGGTCTACCGCGAGATCCTCGCGGCCTATCCCGACGAGCGGCCCGCCCTCGACGCGCTCGCGGACCTCCTCATCGCGGACGCCCGCCACGCGGATCTGCACGTGCTGCTGCTGCAGAAGCGCGAACTGCTGCAGCGGGCGGGCGGCGGCGCGGAGTCCTTCGCGGACCTCGCCTGCCAGCTCGGCATGCTGACGTGGGTCGAGTTCGGCGAGGCGGGCCTCGACGACACCATCACCGCCTATGAAGAGGCCCTCCGCCAGGTCCCGCAGCACCCCGAGGCGGTCCTCCGCCTTGAAGAGCTGCTCGGCGCGAGCGAGCACCGCCTCCGCCTGACGCACGCGCTCGCCCCCGTCCACGAAGCGCAGGGGGCCTGGGATAAACTCGCGCAGATGCTGGAGATTCAGGCGGACGCCGCCGGTGAGGCCGGTGACACGGCCGGGCGTCAGGCGCGGCTCCTGCGGCTCGCGCGCCTCTACGAGGAGCAACTCGGCAACGCCGACCTCACGTGGCGCTCGGTGGGTCGTGCCTACGCGCTGCAGCCTGATGACGCGGCGATCCGGGCCCGCTTCGAGGCCCTGACGCGAAGCCTTGGGCGCTGGCGTCAGCTCGTCGATCTCTACAGCGGCCATGTGGACGAAGCACAGACCCACGAGGCCCGGGTCGCCACGCGCCTGACGCTCGCCCGCACGCTGCGCGATGAGCTGCGCGAGCCTGCGGCCGCCCGAGTCCACTTCGACAAGGTGCTCGACGAACGGCCCGACCACGCCGAGGCGCTCGATGCGCTCGAGACGCTGCTCGCAGACCTTGGCGACCACGAGGCCCTGCTCAAGATCTACGAGACGCGGGTCGGCCTCGTCCCGTCGAAGGACGGGCGCATCGCCTATCTCTTCAAGGCCTCCGACCTGCTTGCCGAGCGCCTCGACCGCGTCGAGGACGCCATCCGCCCGGCCGAGGACGCGCTCGCCCTCGCAGCCGGCCACCCCGACGCCGTCGCGCGCCTCGACACGCTGATGAGCCTCGTCGAGCGCTGGGACGACCTCGCCGCGGTGCTGAGCGGCGCGATCGCCGCGACCGACGACACCGCGCGCCTCCTCGCGCTCAAGCTTCGGCTCGCCGGAATCCTCGAGACGCACCTCGGGCGGAAGCCCGAGGCCATCGTCGGCTACGACAGCGTCCTCGGGCTCGACGCGGACAACGCGGCGGCGGTCGGGGCCCTCGAGCGTCTCTTCGCCGACCCGGATCACGCGCCTCAGGTGGCCCCGCTGCTCGAGCCGTTCTACACGCGGCACGCGCGCTGGGAGGACCTCGCGCGCCTCTGGACCGTCCGCGAGGCGACCGAGCTCGAGCCGCGCGCGAAGATCGCCTGGAACTACAAGCTCGCGGAGCTGCTCGAGACCCGCATCGGCGACCCGTCCCGCGCGCTCGCTGCGATGCAGGCCGCCGCGACCCTCGCGCCCGAGGACGCGCTGACGTTGAGCGAGCTCTTGCGCCTCGCGGACGCGACCCGCGCCCATGCGGCCCTCGTCGCCTTCCTGAAGGGGCTCGTCGAGGACATCGGCGACCTCGGGCGACGCGTCGAGACGCACCGCACCATCGCCGAGCTCGCCCGTGACAAGACCGACGACCGCGCCGAGGCCGAGGCGCAGCTGCGGGCCCTCCTCGAGCTGCGCGGCGACGACATGCCCGCGGTCGACGCCCTCATCGACCTGCTCCGCGGCAACGCGGACCACGCCGGCCTCGTCGACGCGCTCCTCGCGAAGGCGGCGCTGCTCGGCAAGACCCCCGACGCCCGCAACGCGCTCTTCGCCGAGGCTGGCGACCTCGCCGCGGCCGAGCTCGGCAAACCCTCGCGCGCCATCGAGATCTTCGAGCAGCTGCTCGCCCTCGAGCCCGCCAGCGACCGCGCCCTCGGCTCCCTCGAGCAGCTCTACCGGCAGACCGAGGACTGGGACAACCTCGTCCGCGTCTACCGCCTGCAGCTCTCACAGGCGACAGAGCTGGCGGCAAAGAAAGCCATCTCGGCGGCCATGGCTGACGTCCAGGACCGCCACCTCGAGGCGGCGGGCGACGCCATCGCCACGTGGCAGGCGCGCCTCGCCCTCGACCCGACCGACCTCGAGGCCCTCGAGCGCCTCGACACGCTCTACACGCGCGAGGCCGACTGGTTCAACCTGCGCGCGATTCTTCTGAAGATCCGGGACCTCTCCGAAGGCGGCGCGTGGGATCTGGCGCAGTTCCGGATCGCGGCGTTGTACCTCGACCCCGAGCGCCTCGCGGACCTGCAGCAGGCCATCGCGGTCCTCGCCGAGCTGCTCGGCCGGAACCTCGCCCACGCAGGGGCTATCGAGGCCCTCGAAGGCCTCATCACGGGCTCGGACTTTTTCCAGCAAGCGTTTGACGTACTGAGCCCCGTGCTCGAGGTGAGCGACCGCGACGAGGACCTCTGGAAGAACCAGCTCGCCCTCGCGAGCCGCCTCGAAGACGCCCCCGAGCGCCTCGTGCCGACGCTGCAGTCGCTCGCGAAGCTCGCCGAGGCCAAGCTCGCCGACCCGATCCGCGCCATCGAGAGCCTCGCCCGGGCCTTCACGGTCGCACCGCGCAACGCCGACACCGTGCGCGAGCTCGAGCGCGTGACCGAGACCCACGACTTCATTGCGGACCTCGTCGACATCTACCTCGCGCACGCCGCGGGCACCGACGACACGCTGCTGGCACTCGATCTGCAGCTGCGCGGCGGCGAGCTGCTGATGGACAAGGTCGGCGACCTCCCGCGCGCGACGGCAACCTACGCGGGTGTCCTCGCGAACAACCCCGACCATCGCGAGGCGCTCGCGCGGCTGCACGTGCTGCACGAGCGGCAGGGGCAGTGGGCCGAGCTCGCGGCCATCCTGCGCCAGCAGGCGGACCTCGCGGGCGACACCCCGACGCGCCTCGAGCTCCTCGAGAAGCTCGCGCGCATCTCTGAAGCGCAGCTCGCGGACGTCGAACGCGGCTACGCGGCCTGGTGCGAGATGCTCGACCTCGACCGCGGCTCGGCCTCCGCCGTCGCGGCGCTGCGGCGCCTCTTCGAGGCTGGCGAGCACTCGCTGGAGATCGCCGAGCGCCTCGAGCCGCTCTACCGTGAGGGGAGCCGCTGGGACGAGCTCGACAGTCTGTTGCAACTCAAACTTTCCCTGCTCGACGAACCGGCCGATCAGCTGCAACTGCTGCGCGATCTGGCGGCCCTCGCGCTCGAGAAGCGGCAGCGGGAGGGCGAGGCGCTCGAGTGGTTCGCCCGCGCGCTCCAGCTCGACCCCGACGACGAAGGGCTCTACGGCGAGGTCGACCGCCTCGCGCGGAAGGGCGGCGAGCATGCGGCCCTGCTCCAGTACCTGCTCGATGCGGCCGAGGTCGCGGGCGAGGTCGAGCGCAAGGTCGTGCTGCTGCACCGCGCGGCGAAGGTCGCCCACGACGACCTCGCGGACATGGGCGAGGCCGAGCGCATCCTGCGCCGCATCACGGCGCTGTCGCCAAAGGACGCAGCCGCCTGGCGGGCGCTCGACGCCCTTATTGCGAAGGCCGAGCGGTGGTCCGACCTCGAGCCGGTGCTGCTCGCGCTGACGAAGGCGGACGACGTGTTCGACGCGGAGCTCGGGCACCTGTGGACGCGCATCGCCGAGCTGCGCCGCGACCGCCTCGGGCGGGCCGACGACAGCATCGCCGCGTGGAAGGAGGTCCTCGGCCTCAACGACACGGACACGGCGGCGCTGTTGGCGCTGAAGGACCTCTACGAGGCGGCGGAGGCCTGGCCCGAGCTCTTCGACATCCTGCAGCGGCTCGCCGAGCTCGAGGCCGACGCGGGGACGCGGGCGGGCTATCTCTCGGATATGGCGTATCTGGCCGAGAATGCCCTCGGCAACAGCGAGCGGGCGATCGAGCTGTGGGAGGAGGTCCTCATCGCGAAGCCGCAGGACCTCAACGCGCTGCGCGAGCTGCAGCGCCTGCAGGAAGGCGGCGGGAACTGGCAGGGACTCACCGAGGCGCTCGAGCGCGAACTCGCGGCGGGGCTGTCCGACGATGCACGGCGCCTCGAGGTGCTGCTGACGCTCGGGCGCATCTGGCGGGACCACCTCGACGACCCCGACCAGGCCATCAACGCCTTCGAGCGGGCGCGCGCGCTGTCGCCGACGGAGCGTGAGGCCCTCGAGGCCCTGCTGGGCCTCCAGACCGACGCGGGCAATGACGTCGCCCGCGGGGCCATGCTCGAGGCGATGATCGCCGCGACCGACACCTTCTCGGCCGACGAGCGGCTCGGGCAGTGGCGGGCCCTCGCGACGCTGCGGGCCGAGGTCTTTGGCGACCAGGCGCGCGCCATCGAGGCGTGGCAGGCCGTGCTTGGGGGCCTCCCCGAGGACGCCGAGGCCATCGCCCAGCTCGAAGCCCTCTACGAGAGCGCAGGCCGCTGGGCCGACCTCGTCGGGCTGCTCCGCCGGCGCATCCGGCTCACGTCGGGCCGCGACGACAAGGTCGCGCTCTACCTGCAGGTCGGCGCGCTGCAGGAGCAGAACCTGCAGGACCCCGCGGCCGCCATCGGGACCTACGACGAGCTGCTCGGCTTCGAGCCTGGCGAGCTCGAGGGCAACCGACGCCTCGAGGCCCTGCACGAGCGGGCCGCCAACTGGGCCGAGGTCGCGCGTCTGCTGCTCGACCGCGTCGACTACCTCGGCGACGCCGCCGACAAGCTCGCGACCTACCAGCGCCTCGCGGTGCTCTACGAGACGCGCCTCGAGGGGGCCGAGGACGCCTTCACCTGCGTGCAACTCGCACTCGAGCTCGCTCCCGACGACCCGCAGCTGCTCGGCGAGCTCGAGCGCCTCGCAGCTCTGACAGGCGCCTGGGACAAGCTGCAGGAGACCTACGAGACGGTGCTGCCGCACCTCGATGAGGACACCGGGCTCGCCGTGATGCAGAAGTCGGCCGATGTCGTGCGTACGCGTCTCGGCGACGCGGCCGCCGCAGTGCCGCTCTACGAGCGCGTCCTCTCGGTCGCCCCCGACCACGAGCCGTCGCTGCGCGCGCTGCGTGACCTGCACCTCGAGCGCGATGACGTCGAAAGCCTCGTGCCGATCCTCGAGCGCCTCGCCGCCGCGACCCCGGACTTCGTCGAGCAGAAGGCACTGCTGCGGCAGATCGCCGAGCTGCACGAGGCGCCGCGCGCAGACCGCGAGGCCGCCATCGCTGCGTGGGAGACGCTCCACGCCGTCGACGAGATGGACCTCACCGTCCTCGACGCGCTCGCCCGCCTGCACATCGCGGGCGAGGCCTGGGAGGCCCTCATCGAGGTCCTCGAGCGGCGCCTGTCGCTCGAGCCGACGCGCGAGGTCGAGCTGCGCCTTCAGGTGGCGGACCTCTACGACCGCTACCTCGTGCGTCAGCCCGAGGCGATCAAGGCCTTCGACGCGGTCCTCGATGTCGACCCGGCCAACGTGACGGCACTCGAGCGCCTCGAGGCGATCTTCGCCGAGCAGGAGGACTACGACCGCCTGCTCGCGATGTACGAGCGCGCCGAGACGGCCGCCGCGAGTCCCGAGGAGCGGCTGCGTTTCGCGAAGAACGGCGCCCTTATTCACGAGGACTACCGCAAGGACTTCGAGCAGGCGGCCGAGAGCTGGCAGCGCGTCATGTCGCTCGCCCCGCAGGACGACGAGGCCTACGAGGCCCTCGTGCGCATCCGGACTGGCCAGGAGGCGTGGGAGGATCTCATCCGCGCCCACGAGGACCGCCTGACCATCGTGTCGGACACGGCGACGCGGACGGGCATCCTGATGGCCATCGGCGAGCTGTCGCGTGACCGGCTCGACGACCCGCACGCAGCCATCGGGGCCTTCGAGCGCGTGCTGCGCGAGGACCCGAAGCACGACGAGGCGATGGATGCGCTCGATGCGCTGTTCGAGCGTGAGGGCGTCTGGGACCGCCTGCTCGCGAACCTCGACCGCAAGCTCGCCATCGTGATGCAGCCAGCCGCCCGCGGCGACATCCTCTTCCGCAAGGGCGTCGTCGCGGCCCGAGAGCTCGACGACACGGTGCAGGCGGCCGAAACCCTCGAGGCGGTGCTGCGCGTCGCCCCGGGGCGCGCGGACGCGATCGCCGAGCTGCTCGCCATCTACCGTCGCGAAGAGCGCTGGGAGGCCGCACTCGCCGTCCTCGAGCACCAGCTCGCACATACGCGCGCGCCGCTCGAGCGGGCCGAGGCCCACGTGGAGGTAGCCGAGGTCCTCGCGACCCACCTCGGCCGTCCCGCCGACGCGCTGGGCCACTTCGAGCAGGCGGAGCGCGCGAACCCGAACTCGCGCCGCGCGCTCTCGGCGCTCGCCGAGCACTACATGGCGACCCAGGCCTGGGCGCCGGCGATGACGCGCCTTGAGGCGCTCATTGACCGACTCGACGCCGCGACGCCCGACGAGGCGAAGGCGCGGACCTTCGAGCAGCACGGTCTGTGCGCGGTCGAGCTCTACCTCGAGGACCAGGCGCTGACGTCGCTGAACAAGGCCGCCTCGCTGGCGATCCCCGGCCTCGCGACGCTGCGGGCGCTCGGCCGCCTCTACCACAAGCGTCAGGACCGGGCGCGGGCCGAGCACCACCTGCAGCAGCTGCTCGACCGCTTCCGCGACGACCTCCCGAGCGACGAGCTCGTCGAGGTGCTGATGCTGCTCGGGCGCATGGCGCTCGAGGCGGGCAACGTCGACCGCGCGAAGACCTTCCTGACGCAGGTGGTCGACGAGCAGCCGAACAACCGGCAGGCCCTCGAGGACATCGTCGAGGTGCTGAAGCTGCACCACGAGTGGGAGAACGCGGCGGGCTTCCTCGAGCGCCTGCTCTATCTCACGACGGACAAGCTCGAGCGCTACCGCGTGCTGATGAACCTCGGCGACATCAGCGTCTCGCAGCTGCGCGACCCCGCGTCGGCCGCGGACCGGTACCGCGAGGCGCTGCGGCTCGAGGTCTTCCCGAAGGAGCCCGCGCTGAAGCTCGTCGAGCTGAGCATCCAGACGTCGGACTTCCCAGGGGCCATCGAGAACCTGAACCGCCTGCTGCGCTTCGAGGAGGAGCCGCGCAAGAAGGCGCAGTTCGCCTTCATGGCGGCTGTCATCGAGCGCGACAACCTGTCGAACCCGATGGAGTCGGTGAAGTACCTGAACCTCGCCCTCGACAACGACCTCGAGCGCCTCAACTTCTTTGAGGAAATCGAGAAGATCCTGACCCGCGAGCAGGAGCCGCGCGTCCTCGAGCAGAACTACCGCCGCATGATCCAGCGGCTGCGCGAGACGCAGGCGGAGCTGCCGAACAAGGACGTCATCCTGTTCAAGCTCTACGCGGGCCTGGGCGAAATCTACCGCTCGCGCCTGAAGGACGCCGACAAGGCGGCCGCTGCCTTCGGGCTCGCGCGCGACATGCGCCCGGACGATGCGCGCATCCGCGAGATCCTCGCGAGCCTCTATGACGTGCTGCCCGAGGCGGCCGACAAGGCCATCGCCGAGCACCGCTGGCTCATCGCGCAGAACCCGCAGCGCTTCGAGTCCTACCGCCGCCTCGTGACGCTCTTCACGAAGACGAAGCGCCACGACGCCGCCTGGTGCGTAACCGCACTCCTCGTCGTCCTCGGACAGGCGACCGACGCGGAGAACGCCTTCTACGAGCGCTACCGTGCGCCGTCGATGATCGAGGTCAACCGCGTCATCGACCCGTCGGTGTTCGTGCAGGCCGTCATGTCACGGCAGGAGGATCCGACGGTCACGCGCATCCTCGAGCTCATCTACGCCGGCCTCGGCAAGAACCTGAGCGCACGGTCAGAGAAGGACTACAATCTCAAGAAGAAGGACCGCGTCAACCTCACGGAGCCGCTGCTCGTCAGCAACACCCTGACGAGCGTCCTGAAGTTGCTGGGCATGCCAGCCCCCGAGGTCTACCGCACGGATGAGCCGACCGGGCTCGAAGTGCTGCAGATGGCGCCGCCGAGGCTGCGGGTCGGCAGCGACTACATGTCGGGCCGCGACGACAAGGAGCTCGCGTATCACTTCGCGAAGCGTCTCACGTACTTCCAGCCCGGGCGCGCCATCACGACGCTCTACCCGCGCGAGGCCCTCGAGAGCCTCTACATCGCGGCCGCGATGGTCCACGACCCGGCCTTCCAGCCGCCCGCCCGCGAGGGTGTCGACCCAGCCGCGATGCAGGCCATCCTGGCGCAGGCGGTCGAGGTCAAGGCGGTGCTCGAGAAGGGGCTGACGCCCGAGCTGAAGGCCGAGCTGCGGGACCTCATCAAGTCGCTGAACGCGCGCGTGAGCTTCCCGAACCTCGGGGCCTGGCACCGCGCGGTCGAGCTGACGGCCTGCCACGCGGGCGTCGTGGCCTGCGGTGACCCAGCCTTCGCGGGGCGCCTCATCCGTGGCGAGCCGTCGACGCTCAGCAAGCTCAAGGCGTCGGACAAGCTGAAGGATCTCGTGCACTACGTGCTCTCCGAGCCCTACCTGCAGCTGCGCAAGCACATCGGCAGCGAAATCGACTACAGCGACCTGATGAGCTGAGCTGTCGCGTCCTCAGGCCCCACGGGGCCGGGGGGCGCGGCCTCGGACGCGACAGTGGCCCTCAGCCAGCCTGTGTGCCTGGCTTCGGAGAAGAGACGCGATGCGCGCGACGTGGCCTGGCACGCTGTACGTGGTGGCGCTGCCCATCGGCAACCCCGACGATATCACGCTGCGCGCGATGCGGACGTTGCGTGAGGTGGACGTCATCCTGTCGGAAGACACGCGCCGGACGCGCGCGCTGTTGACCCACCTCGGGCTTGACGGACGCGTCCGCGAGGCCTCGGACGGTGACGACAGCGGACCGGCCTCCGAGGCGGCGCTCGCGGCGTTGTCCGACGGTTCGTCAGGGAACGCCGAGGACCGCGGACGACCACTCGTTCTGCGGCGTTTCGACGCCCACGTCGAGGGGAGCCGCCTCGAGCCGGTGCTGTCGGCGCTGCGGGCGGGCGGGACGTGCGCGCTGGTCTCGGACGCCGGGACCCCAGGCATCAGCGACCCCGGCCACCGCCTCGTGTCCGCCGCCCATGAGGCCGGGCTGCGCGTCGTCCCAGTGCCTGGCGCCTCGTCGGTCACGGCGGCCGTCTCGGTCTCGGGGCTCGGCGCGCAGGGCTTCACCTTCCACGGATTTGCGCCCAAGGCCGAGAGCGCCCGCCGCGAAGCCTTCGCGTCGCTGGCGCCCGGGACTCACGTGTTCTTCACGCCATCCCGCGACCTCCCGGACCTGCTGACCGACGCGGCCACCGTCCCGACGCTCGGTGCGGCCTTCGTGGCGCGCGAAATCACGAAGCTTCACGAGACCTTCTACCGCGGATCGCCAGAGGCGCTGGCCGCGGCACTCGCGACAGACCCGGAGGCGACGCTCGGTGAGGCCGTGGTGGTCTTCGAGGCGAGCGCAGCGGTGAGCGATGACGACGCCGTGAAGGCGGCCCTGCGCCCGCTGCTCGCGGCTGGCACTTCGGCCCGCGACGCGGCCCGCCTCGTGGCCGAGCGCCTCGGGTTGCCGCGGCGCCACGTCTATCAGCTCGCCCTCGCCGAGCCCCGCCAACCCATGGAACCCCAAGAGGACCGCCCGTGACCGCCTTGCATGACGACGCCCTCTTTCAGGACTGCCCGCTCGCGGTCCTCGACGTCGAGACCACCGGCTTCGACGCGACGACCGACCGCGTCATCGAGGTCGCCGTGGTCCACATGCAGGGCGGCGTCGTGACGGACCGCTGGGGCACCCTCGTCAACCCCGAGCGCGCGGTGCCCGAGGACGTCGTGCGCCTGACCGGCATCGACCCGACGCAGCTGCCTGACGCACCCCGCTTCGCCGACATCGCGGGCGAGCTCGGGGCGCGGCTCACGGGGCGCGTCTTCGTCGCCTACAACCTGACGTTTGACCGCGGCTTCGTGTCGGCCGAGCTCGGGCGCGTGGGCCTCCCGTTTCCAGCCGACCGCTTCCTCGACCCGCTCGTCTTCGTCCGCGAGCTGCACCGCGGCGCGGGCTCGAAGAAGCTCGGGGCGGTCGCCGAGCGCCTCGGCATCAGCCTCGCGAGCGCCCACCGCGCGACCGACGACGCCGAGGCCGCTGGCCACATCCTCTATCGTCTGTCCGAGAGCCTGCCCGCACGTCTTGGCGCCATGCTGCTCTTGCAGCAACAGTGGGAGCAGAGCCAGAAGAACGAGATGGCCGGGTGGCGCGGCGATCGCGGAGCGTCGGCCTCCATCGGCGGTCAGGTCGACCGCGGCAACGCGCTCGGTCCCGCCTACCTCTACGGCGACGACACCGACCCGGTCCGCGCGATGTTCCGCCACCTGCCCGACTCGGGCGGCGCCCGCAAGTCCAGCTGACGGTCCATAATCGCTATAAATTGCAATGCGCGCAAACCGAGCATGCAATTTTAGTTATACTTTTTGTGGAAATCACCATCTCCGGCGGTGGGCTCGTCGTGGTGGTCTGCGTTGAGGAGAGACGCCGATGAGCGCGAGACGACGCACCGCGCGCGGCGAGGGGCTCGAGGTGAACCTGCCTCCCGTCGACGTGCTCGAGCGGAGGGCGCGCGTCCTTGCCCTCGTCGATGCGCTGCTCGAGCCTGACGCGGCGTTTCGGCGCTTCTGCTTCGACCCGGATTGGGGCGACGGTGCGCGCCTCCTGACGCTCCGCTCGGGCGAGGGTGACCACGCCTTCCTCGCCCTGACACCGGACGGGGCGCTCCTCCGCGGACGCCCCGCGGAGGCCCTTGCGGTGCGAGCCGACAGGCTCTTCACAGGGATCCCTGCGGCCCTCGCGCCGCTCGTCGACGAGCCCGCCTTCGCGCTCGGAGGCGACGCCTTCGCGGCCTGGCACGCGACCTCCGAGGCCACCTGGCGGGCGGCAGTCTCCCTCGAGGGACACGGGGTGAGTGAGCTGCTCGCGCCCCTCGGCGATGCCCCCGCGGTCGCGGCCACACTCGCCGAGGCGGTCTGGGGCCGCCGACCCCATGCCGCGAGCCTGAGCCTCCTCTGGTCGGGGGCGCCCGTCACGCGGGACCTCCTCGCGGCGCTGCTGCCTGACCTCGACCTCGACGTCGCACTGAGCCAGGCCCGAGCGCTCGGACTGCCGGTGTCCGACGCGGCGCGCCCCGAGGCCGAGCGCGCCCCCCCGAGGAAGGCCCGCGTGGCGCCAGCGGCCAGCCGGGCGTCGGCGAAGACAGCCACGGCGAAGCCAGCCATGGCGACGGAGCCCGCGAAGCCGGCCGGACCCGAGGAGGACGACGGGACCGTCGGAGAGGCGGAGTTCAAGGTCATCCGCGTCGGCGATGAGACCCGCCTCGTGGTTGGCGGCAAGGTGCAGCTGCGCGCGGCCCGGCCCGGCCTCTACCTCGAGCTGCTCGAGGCCGTCCGGGCGGCCCTGCGCGCCGCCACCTGAGCGGCTGGCCTCGCCCGAGGTCGCCTGAGGCGACCCGAGGGTCGACCTGCCGCAGGTCCCGCGTTATGGTCGTCCCGCCTGCCAGACGCGCCCCGCCCCGGCGCGCGCGTGACGAGAGGCGACAGAGAGAGGGAGAAGCCCGCATGACGATCGCCCAGCTTGGCCGCCCGGCCACCTACGAGGACGTCCTCGCCGCCCCGTCGACGATGATCGCCGAGCTGCTCGGCGGCATGCTCCACCTGTCCGCGCGGCCCGCGAGCCGCCACACCCGCGCCGCCTCACGTCTCGGCATGGCGCTCGGCCCCTTCGACGGCGACCCCGACGGCGACGACCCGGGCGGCTGGATCATCCTCGACGAACCCGAGCTGCGCCTCGGCGACACGGTCGTGGTCCCGGATCTGGCCGGCTGGCGCCGCGAGCGCATGCCCGAGCTGCCCGACGCGCCGTCCTTCACCCTCGTGCCCGACTGGGTCTGCGAGGTCGCCTCCCCCGCCACGCGCCGCGAGGACCGCCTGCTGAAGCTGCCGCTCTACCGCCGCGTCGGGGTCCCGTGGGTGTGGATCGTCGACCCGCTGAGCGAGACCGTCGACGTCCACGAGGGCGACGGCCCGCGCTGGATCCTCGCCGCGACCGCCGTCGGCGCTGGCGCCGTGCACCTGCCGCCCTTTGACGCCCGCGCCCTCGACCCGGGCCGCTGGTTCGCGCGCTGAGCCGCGGCTCGGGCGACTGTGACCAGAGAGCGCCCCGACTTTCGTTGGGTCAGACCAAACGAAGGTCGACCTTGCATCTGGTCGCCGTTTGCGTGTTCACGACGCGGCGCTCCGAGAGCTACGGTCCCAACCAAAGGCCTGCCGCGCGACACCGTCCATTTCAGGCGCGACAAGCAGCAACACGAAGTCGACTTCGTCATCGCGGGCGTCGGGGGCCGGGCCCCCTCGCCATCGCGTGCAAGTGGAGCCCCGAGCGCTTCACGCCGTCGTCCCTCGCCTCCTTCCGCGGGCTCCACCCCGACGGCGAGAGCTGGCTCGTGGCCCACGACCTCGTGGCGGAGACCGAGCGCCGCTTCGGGCCCCACCGCGTCCGGCTCCTGCCCATCGACGGACTCGCGGAGGCGCTGACGCGCTGGCTCCGCGGCTGAACCGACCCGGCCCGTCGGACGCGGCCAGAGGCCGAGAGAGGCCAAGACAGGCCAAGACAGGCCAAGAGACGACGCCTTGCCTCGACCCTCGGGCTCTGGCAGGGATGGAGCATGAAGCGTCACGCGACGAAGCGGGCCATCGGCCTCCTGAGCGACCGCGGCGGCCGCTCGCGCTTCGTCGCGCGCTCCCGGGCGCACGACCGGGCGCACGCGCAGCTCGGGACCTTCCTGCGGGAGCTGGACCTCGAACTCGGCCCTGTGCCGGAGGACGCGCTCGAGGCGGTCCGTGAGGCCTGGCCTCGCGGGCGCGCCGAGCCCTGACCACCACGCGTCTGGTGCATCACGTCGCGGGCGGGGGCCCGCCCGAAGGGCCGCTCCGGGATCGCGCCCGGGGCGCGGGGACCTGACGGCGAAGCGGCCTCGGCGTGGCGCGATGGACCCGGTGTGACGGGCGAGCGTCTCGCGTCATGGGGCGCGGAGCGCTAGCACTGCAACACACACCAGCGCGTCGTGTGGACGCAGCGAGGGACCGCTCCACCGCTCGATGAGCCGCCATAGGTTGATTTCGCGTGAGCCATGAAGGGAGCAGGCCGACACGTCGCACCGCTTGCGCGATAGAGTGCCACACGCTACAACCGTGGAGCGAGGCAGGTGGCCGTCAGCTACCTGTGTGTGGGACCCGCAACGTCAGCGGCCCGCGCGGCCTCGCGACACGGACCTTGGCCGGAGGACTGCGGAGGCGCTCGTCGACGTCGTGAAGTGGGACAACCCTGGGACGCAGCTCGTGTGGAAGTTTCCGAGGACCGACCTCGCGACGACGACCCAGCTGGTCGTCAACGAGAGCCAGAAGGCCATCTTCTTCCTGAACGGCCAACGCTGCGACGTCTTCGGGGCGGGGCGCCACACGCTGTCGACGCAGAACATCCCGCTGCTCAACAAGCTCATCAACCTGCCGTTCGGCGGGAAGTCGCCGTTCGCGGCCGAGGTGTGGTTCGTCAACCAGGCGATCCCGCTCGACCTGAAATTCGGGACCCCGACCCCGCTGCAGGTCGAGGACCCGGTCTAACAGCTCGTCGTCCCCGTCCGCGCCTTCGGTCAGTTCGGTGTCCAGATCGAGGACCCCGGGATGTTCGTGCAGAGGCTCGTCGGCGCGAACGCCGGCTTCGACCAGGCGCGACTGACCGAGAGCCTCAAGGGCATCGCCACCTCGCGGCTGAAGTCGCGCATCGGGCAGATCATCGTGCGCGAGAAGGTCGGCGTCCTCGAGATCGAGACGATGCTCGACGACGTCTCGCGCGCCCTCGAGCAGGCCCACGCGGCCGACTTCGCCGAGTACGGCCTCGGCGTCCGCACCTTCCGCATCATGTCGATCACCGTGCCCGAGGACGACCCTTCGGTCCTCGAGCTGAAGAAGGCGAAGGCCAACGCCGCCCGCCGCCGCATCGAGGGCACGAGCTACGCGCAGGAGCGCTCCTTCGACGCGCTGCAGACGAGTGCTGGCAACACGGGTGCTGGCGGGGCCTTCGCGTCCATCGGCGCCGGCCTCGGCATGGGGCAGGCGATGGGCGGCATGGCGCAGCAGATGATGGGCGGCATGGGTGGAATGCCCGGCCTCCAGCAGCCGCAGGCCGCGCCGCCCCCGTTTGGCGCCGCGCCGCCGCCCTTCGCGCCCCCGCCAGTCCAGTTCCACATCGCGCTGAACGGCCAGCAGCTTGGGCCCTACACGATC
This sequence comes from Pseudomonadota bacterium, assembly GCA_005788935.1. The sequence goes on along the minus strand of SYAK01000339.1, from coordinate 1,120 downwards.
GACCAGCTGACGCCCGGGATCCCGACCGGCCAGTTCACCGCCCAGACCCCCGTCTGGCGCCAGGGGATGCCCGGCTGGCTGCCCGCGGGCCAGGTCCCCGAGCTCGCGCCGCTGTTCGCGCCCGCGGGCCCGCCGCCCTTCGGCGGCCCCGGAGGAGGTCCCCCGCCGCTCGGAGGCGGAGGTCCCCCGCCCTTCTGAGGCCCTTCACGCCTCCAGAGGCCTCCTGAGGCCCCTCGCGCCTCCTGCAGCCCCAACCATACCCCTGAAGTCAGGCGCACCGCAGCCCCGTCCGCGCGTCGCGTCGCCGCGAGACGGCGCGTGAGACCGCACCACCGCCAAACACCGGAGTGAGCCATGTTCGCAACCACCTTCGCCAAGGTCACGGCCGCCGTCGCGCTGCTCGCGCTGCTCGTCGTCGGCCTCCTCCTCCCCGAGGCCGCCTGGGAGCAGCCGCCGACGCTGCTCGCCGCCGGCCTCTACCTCGTCGCGTGGGGCGTCGCCATCACGACCGGCAGCCGCGCCCCCGACCTCGGGAGCGGCCGCGCCTCGGCCATCGCCAGCGTGCCAGTCGTCACCGTCGGCCTCCTGTGGGGCCTCGCGGCGGCCGGCGTCCTCGCGGCGGCCATACCGCTGGGCGTGAAATGGGTCCTCGGGGCCCACGGCGCGGGCGCGGTCCTCCTCTTCGGCGCCTCGGCCCTCTTCAAGGGCGCGGGCGCCCACATGGACCAGGTCGAGGCCGCCGTCGCCGCCACCGACAGCGCCCTCGCGGAGCTCTCGGGCGCCCTCGCGCAGGCCCGCCTGAACCTCGGCCGCCTCCAGCTCGACCCCGCCCTCGCCCAGCGTGCCCGGACGCTGCTCGACAAGGCGCAGGCCCTTCCCCGCTCAGCGCTCGTGAAACCCTCCGCAGCCGCTGTCCCCGAGGCGCTCCGAGCCGTCGCGGCGGCCCACGGTGCTGACGGTGTCAGGTCTGCAACCGACGCAATCGAGTCCGCCATCGTGGTGTTGACGGCGGTCAGGGAACGCTGAAATTCGGCGAGTAGCGCGGAGGCCGCAACCGAGGCCTCCGCGGGCTTCGCGGAGACTTGTGTCAGCGCTTGCGCTTCTTTCGGGCCTGTTCGGC
>SYAK01000338.1 GCA_005788935.1 Pseudomonadota bacterium | reverse complement strand
CGCGGCGCCCGATGGCGAGCGAGAGCTGGTCGTCGGGGACGATGAGCTCGATCGCTTCGTTGCGCTCGTCGATGAGGACGCGGATGACGTCGGCGGGCGCGATCGCGTTGCAGACGAACTTCGCGATGTCTTCGCTCCACGGGACGATGTCGATTTTTTCGCCCTTGAGCTCCTGCACGACGGCCTGGACACGGCTGCCCTTGATGCCGACGCAGGCGCCCACGGGATCGACATCGAGGTCGGTCGAGGCGACCGCGATCTTGGTGCGCTCGCCAGGCTCGCGTGCCACGGCGCGGAGCTTTACGATCCCTTCGTAGATCTCGGGGACTTCCATCTCGAAGAGCTTGTAGATGAGGCCCGGATCGGTGCGGCTCAGCACGATCTGCGGTCCGCGCGCGTCGCTGCGGACCTCCTTCACGTAGGCCTGGACGCGGTCGCCCGCGCGGTAGCTCTCGCGGTGCATCTGCTCACGGGCGGGGAGGATGCCCTCGGCGCGGGGAAGCGCCACGATGACGTTGCCGCGCTCGAAGCGACGGGCGCGGCCGGTGACGAGCTCGCCCTGGCGGTCCTTGTACTCGTCATACACGCGGCTCCGCTCGGCCTCGCGGACGCGCTGCAGGATGATCTGCTTGGCGGTCTGGGCGGCGATGCTGCAGAAGGCCTGGCGGGACTGGCGGAGCCCGAGGAGGTCGCCGTGCTTGCGGTCTTCCTCCTCGGCCTTGTCCTTGTCCTTGTCGAGGTAGAAGATCTGGAAGCCGAGCTCGTCGCCGATCTCGGCCTCGGGGTCGACGAGGCGCGCCTGGTCCATGGTGAGCTCGCGCTCGGGGAAGTCCACTTCGTCAACGACCTCCATGAACTGAAGCAGGTCGACGGAGCCCGTGTCGGCGTTGAAGTTGGCCTCGAGCTCGCGGTTCTCGCCGAAGGCCTTGTGGGCGGCGGCTTCGATGGCGTCCTCGACCGCCTTGATGAGGACCTCCTTCGGGATGTCCTTCTCCTTGGCGACGAGCTCGAGCGTCAGGGTGAGATTTTCCATTTCCATGGCGGGCTCCTCGTCTCTAAATCAGAACTTGTATTCGATCTGGGCGGTCGAGATGATCCGCAGCGGGATCTCGATGCGGCGGCCGCGGAGGTCGAGGACGATGCCGTCGTCTCCCACCTCGGCGAGTGTGGCGATGAAGAAGGTCTCGTTGGCGTCGCCGACGGGGACGCGGGTCTTGACGCGGACCTCGAGACCGGCCGCGCGCTTGAAGTGCTCGAGGCGCTTCAGCGGTCGGTTGACGCCAGGTGAGGTGACCTCGAGGTCGTAGGCGACCGGGATGAGGTCCTCGACGTCGAGGATCGGCGAGACGAGACGCGAGACACGGGTGCAGTCCTCGATGCCGACGGCGTCGGGGAGCACGTCGTCCTCGGAGCGCACGGCGGCCCCGCGATAGGGCGCGTCGCCGAGGCGATCGATCGTCAGGCGCAATTGGGATCGGCGCATGCCGCGGCGCAGCTCGAGGTCGACGAGTTCGTAGCCGTCGGCCTCGAGGAGTGGCGCGATCTGGGTCCGCAGGTGACGGGTGAGTTCGGCGAATCGTTCTTCGGACATGAAAAAAGGGCCTTGTCGGCCCACCTCGTTTCGGTGGTCAGCGACAGGGCGCCGACCGGTGAGAGATGATCTGGGGCGCGGGCTAGCACGGGACCTCGGTTCGTGGCAAGGAAAAGCGGGCGGGCGGGGGTGGCGGGCGCGCTGGTGGCTGGCAGGGCGGAGGTGGCGATGGCGGGCAACCCTTGGCGTCGAGCCTGCATCATCGCCGCGATGGTCGGGGCGGTTCGGATGGCGTCTGCGCCAGTCCCGGCTCGGGGGGCGGACGAGCGTTGCGCGGAGGCGGGGGTCCTTCTGCCGTGGTCGGCGGCGCGCTGGCTGTGGCCGGTGGCGGTCGCGTGGCTGCGGGTCGAGGGGGCGGCGCGGTTGCTTGAGGCGCGTGCCCGCGAGTCCGATTCGTGGCCACGGTTCGAGGCGCGCTGGGACGGCATCGCAGCGGGCCTTCCGGGAAGCGCGTTGCGCCCCGACGCGGAGCCCCCGTGTGCGGGCGCGGGCTGTTCCGACATGGTGGCGCGGGTGGGGCTCGAGCTCGACGTGTTGCGGGTGCTCGCGCACGCGCTCGGAGGGCACGGTGGGGGGCGCGAGGATACGGATCTCGAGGTTGCGCGTCTGGCCTTGCTGCTCGAGACGGCGCGCGCCGAGCCTGGCGTCTTCTGCGGGCGGTCGGACAGCCGTCGCGTCACGCCGCGCGAGCTGATTTCGCTGCCCGCGCTCGGACCTGAGACGCCGACGCCAGAGCGGCTGCACGTCGTCTTGCCGCTGCCCGACGAGGGCGATGGCGAGGACGGGGCTGCCGTGGCACGCCTGTTTGCGCTCCATCTCGCGCCAGGTGGCCCGCTTGGCCGTGCGCTCGCAGCGCCGCCGCAGCGCATCGTCCTGGTCTGGCTGCGGCGGCATGTCACCGCGGGGGTGTTGACCCTGTCGCTGGATTTGCCGCGAGGCGGCCGCTGGCGTGACGTGCAGCGCGAGGTGGCGTCGGTGCTGGGCGGTCCGTTGCCATGGCTTGGGGCGGAGGCCCTCGCGGCAGGGGGGCTGACGATGGACGATCACGCGCGCCTCCGGCCTCTCGTCGCGCGCGCGCTTGCGCCCGCGGCTGCGACCTTCGTGCATGTCGCTGGGCGGGGCGGGTCCGATGAGCGACGGAACGGGCCCGACCCGGAGCGGTACGAGCAGTTCGTCCTCGCGTCGGTCACGCTGCGTTGTGCAGCCGCGACCGACACGCGCGACGGCATGACACGGCTCTCCGAGGGGCATGGGTTGTTGGCGGAGGCGTGGCGCGAGCTCGCGCGCGAGGTCGCCTCCGATCCCGAGGTCGCGGCGGCGCTCGAGCGTGAGATCCAGGACCGTTGTGGCGAGCTGGCGTGGCTGCGCCGGAACCTGCCGTCCGAGCGCCTGCTGGCGCTCTATGAAGGGTGGGCCTGCCGGATCCGCGGGAATCGGGACCCCGAGGTCCGCTATCGGCTCGTCCGGGCGCTGCTCGAGCGCCACGGCCTTGACAGCGCGGTGCTCGCGCCAGCTGTGGCGTTGGGGCGAGGAGACCCGTTTCTGGCAACGCGTATGGGCGTGATTGATGCGCGGTGTCCAGGCGAGGTCGCGCCGTGAGGGGGTTGGCTGTCGGCGCGTGGGTCGCGGCGGGGCTGCTGGCCGGGTGTCGGACGCCAGGGCCGGGCCGGGGAGGGCCGGCG
>SYAK01000337.1 GCA_005788935.1 Pseudomonadota bacterium | reverse complement strand
CTCGCGGAGGCCGCGGCAGAGGCGGGAGGCGGCGCGCTCGCGCTCGACCGCCCGACGCGCGCGCGGCTGCGTTTCGGCGAGTTCAGCGTGCTGGTCTCGTGGGGTCCGGGCATGCCGCTCGTGCTGCCGTCGCGCATGAAGAACGCCGACAAGGAGCCCGCGCTGTTCCTGCTCGCGAGCGCGGTGCTGCACCTCGCCTTCCTGTTCATCTCGATGTCCATCCCGCAGGACATGCTCGTCGCGACCCGTGACCCCCGGCTCGAGCGGCAGAAGTTCATGCAGATGGTGCGGACCGAGCTGAAGCCGGAAGTGAAGGAAAAGAAGCAGGAAGCCAAGAAGGACGACAAGAAGGACAAGAAGAAGATCGACCCGAACGCGAAGGAAGACCAGCTCGAGGTGGCGAAGACAGAGGTCGTCAACGACAACCCGAACCCAAACCCGAGCCGCATCGTCGATCGCCTGAGTGACCCGCGCGTCAGCAACGAGGAGATGAAGAAGCTGACGCCCGAGCAGCGCGAGGCCGTCGCGAAGGCGCGGGCCCAGCAGACGGCCGCGGCGGCGACGCTGCGCTCGTCGAGCATGATGACGCAGCTGATGGCCTCGACGAACATGAACCAGAAGGTCGCCTTCCGGACGCTCGGCTCTTACGACCCGAGCGGCGCGACCGACTTCGCGGACGGCGCCCTCGACCCCTTCTCGGGGACGCTGTCGCAGGGGGCCTCGGGGACCCTCATCGCCGAGGGTGGGCCAGGCGGACCGGGTGGACCAGGCGGACCGGGTGGACCGGCCGTGGCGGGCATCGGCGGACCGCGCGGCGGCGGGCTCGACAACCTGAACTTCAACGAGCGGCCGCTCGAGCCGAAGATCATCGAGAGCGCGCCGCAGCTGTCGGGCGAGCTCGACGCGAAGACGGTGCAGCAGTACATCCGGCGGCAGCTCGCGGGCGTCAAGGCCTGCTACCAGGAGCGCCTGCAGCAGAACCGCGGCCTCGCGGGCAAGGTGACGCTCGCCTTCACCATCCTGCCGAACGGCGGTGTCACGAACGTCGCGACGCGCAACTCGACGCTCGGCGACGGGGACCTCGAGGGCTGCATCCGCAACAAGATGTCGCGCTGGAAGTTCCCGAGCCCGAAGGACGGTGGCGTCGTCGAGGTCGCCTACCCGCTCATCCTGAAGTCCCAGTGACGCGCTCGCACCGCCAGTTGCTGCCCGGGAGCCCACCCATGCGCATCGCCCTCGTCGTCGCGTCCGCCGCCCTGCTTTTCTCCGCCTGCAAGCCCGAGCGCACGGAGAGCATCAACCTCATCAACGCTGGGCTCGCGAAGGAGTCCGAGGGCTCGGTCGAGCTCGCCTACGCGGACTACTACCGCGCCGCGACGGTCGACCCCGAGAACCATCGGGCCTTCTTCCACATGGCGCTCGTCGAAGAGTTCGATCGGGAGGAGCTCGACAAGGCGCGGGGCCACCTGCAGCAGGCGTGGGCCGTGGCGCCCGACGACCGCGACGTGGCCTACCACCTCGGGCGCCTGCAGGTCACAGGCGAGGCGCCCGACCACAAGGCTGGGCTCGGCTTCCTCGATGCGGCCCTCGCGCTCGACCCGAACTACGCGCCAGCCCACTACCACCGCGGCCTCGCGCTCGTGGCCCTCGAGCGTTTCAAGGAGGCCGACGCGGCCTTCCGGGAGGCCATCGCGTGCGATCCGACCTACAGCATGGCCTTCCGTGAGCTCGGCCTGCTCTACGAGCGGTTCGACCACGAGGACGCGGCGCGCGCGGTCTACGAGGCGGGGATCGGGACAGCGACCGACCGCACGGATCTCTTCAACAACCTCGGGTTCCTGCAGATGCGGCTGAAGAAGCCCGCCGAGGCGGTGGCGTCGTTCGAGAAGGCCCTCGCGCAAAACGCGACGCGCGCGGACACGGCCTTCAACCTCGCCTTCGCGCACGTCGAGGACGGGGCCCCGCAGCGCGCGCTACAGCTTCTGAATGACTTCCTCGCGCGCGCGGACCTCGAGGACAGCGAGCACATTCAGGCCGCCAAGGCGCTCGCGGACGCGCTGCAGCTCGAGCTGAAGCGTCAGGCGACGCCCTGAGGCCGCGGCGCGCGGCGGGGAGCGCAGGGCATGGAGAGCTGGTATCGCATCCAGGCGGCGCTGCTCGCAGCGGTTGTCTGCGGGGCGCTTGGGCTGGCGGTCATGCTGCGGGGGAAGCGGCGCGCCGAGGCGATGAGCTACGGCGAGCTCGCGCTGAGCCTCGTCGGCTGGTTCATCGTCGACGCGGTGCGGCTTGGCGAGCTGCTCGAGGCCGTGCCTGCGGCGGCGCTCCGGAGCCTGTCGCTTGCGGCGGTGGCCTGGACGCTGGTCGGTTTTTTCCGGGCCTTCATGGGCGAGGGCGACGGGCGGGCGCTCGCGGCGCTCGTGACGACGCGGGTCCTCGCGGTGCTGTCGTTCGCGGTCGGGTTGCTGCTGTGGGTGGCCGAGACGCTGTTTCAGACGCCCCTTGACCAGGAGACGGCGCTCGATGCGCTGTCGGGCTTCGAGCTCGGGGTGGCCGGTCTCGCCCTGACAGCGTCGGTGGCGCTCATGCTCGGGCACGCGTCGCGGGTCGAGCTGCGCAGTGAACGGACACGGCTGCTGTCGCTGACCTACGCGAGCGCGGGGGTGTTCTCGCTCGCCTTCCTCGCGTACGGGCTCGAGATCGGGGTGGCGTGGCTCGGCAACATGCTGCCCGCGGTCTACATGTTCTTCATCTACCAGGTGCTCTCGTTGCGCCGGATCCTCGACGTCTTCGAGTTCGTCGGGCGGATGTTGGTGCTCACGGCGTTCGCGTTGGTGATCTCGGCGATATACGCCCTGATCGTCGGCTGGTGGCGTTATGATTTCGGGCTCTTCCTGTTCAACACGGCCATCGCGTCGATGGTCATTCTGATCCTCCTCGACCCGCTGCGGGCGGTGGTCGAGGCGCGCCTCGCGGAGCTCGTCTTCCGCGAGCGGGTGGAGTTCACGAAGCAGGCCGAGGCCATCGGGCGGTCGCTCGCGAACGTCATCGACGTCGGGGCGATGAGCGACCTCGTGATGAGCCGCCTCGAGGCGTCGAGGCAGGTCACGCACGCGAGCCTCTACCTGCGCGACGAGGAGGGCCTGCGCCTCGAGCGGCAGGGCTTTGTCGGGTCCGCCCCACCCGAGAGCGTCGACGCCATCGCGGCGCGGCCGTTCCTCGCGCGCCTGCTCGCGAACCGCGTCGTGACGCTCGACCAGCTCGAGACCGAGGTCCAGGCGCTCGCCGAGAGCGAACACCTCGAGGGCGACAGCCGCCGCGACGCGATCGGCGGGCTCCTCGCGACGATGCAGACGCTCGAGGCGCAGGTGGTCGTGGGCTTCGAGTCGGCAGGCCAGCTGCTCGGGCTCATCGCGCTGAAAAACGAGCGGTTGCGGGAGGCGTGGGCCGCCGAGGAGCTGCGCGCGATCGTCGGGCTCGCAGGGCAGGCGACGGTCATCGTCGAGAACTCGCGCCTCTTCGACCGCATCCGCGAGCGCGACCGCCTCGCCGCGGTCGGCCAGATGGCGGCGGGCCTCGCGCACGAGATCCGGAACCCGCTCGGGGCCATCAAGGGCGCAGCCCAGCTGCTCGGCGAGGTGGACGCGGACCAGCGCGAGGTCTTCCTCGGCATCATCCACGAGGAGGTCGAGCGGCTCGACGGCGTCGTGAGCCAGTTCCTGACCTATGCGCGACCGCTGCGCACGAAGCGCGAGCTCATCGACGTCAACCAGGTCATCGAGCGGACGCTGACGCTCCTGCTCGCCGAGCCGCATCAGAGCGCCGTGTCCTTCACGCCCGGCCAGAACCTGCCACAGGTGAGGAGCGACCCCGAGCTCGTGCGGCAGGTCACGCTGAACCTCAGCCGCAACGCGATCGAGGCGATGGCGCCGCAAGGGGGCGGCCCGCTGACGCTGTCGACCTCGGTGTGCTGGCGCTCGCCGACCGACCGCGAGCACCCGCACAGCCGCATCGCAGGCCACGTCGAGGGTGGCTCGTACGTGCGCGTCCGCTTCGAGGACGAGGGGCCAGGCATCGCGCCCGAGGTCATGGAGCGGCTCTTCATTCCGTTCTACACCACCAAGACACAGGGGACCGGGCTCGGCCTCGCCATCTGCCAGCGCATCGTCGAGAGCCTCGGCGGCTTCATCGAGGTGGTCTCGCGGGTCGGCCATGGCGCGACCATGAACGTCTACCTGCCAGTCCAGGAGTCGCAGGGCGCCGCCCGCGGCGGGACCTTGCCGCCACCGGCCTGAAGCAGGTCCACTCAGGGGGGCAGCTCGAAACGGATTGTTTCAAGGCGGAGAACCCTCGCGGTGCGCGGCCGGTGAGGCAAGCGCTGCGTGCGGGCTCAGGGCGGGGCGGGAGGCGCGCCGAAGGCGAGCAGCGAGGGGACGTCGACCCAGCCGCGGCGGCCACCGACGAGCTCGACCTGGACCCAGCCCTCGGCGTCGCCGACGAGGCGGACCTCGAGGCCCTCGGGCAGGGGCTTGCCCTGCGCGGTCGGGTGCGGGCCGTCGCGCAGCTGCGCCTCCGGGGCGGTGACGACGGCGAGCTGATGGTCG
>SYAK01000336.1 GCA_005788935.1 Pseudomonadota bacterium | reverse complement strand
GTCGAGCGCCAGTCGAGCATGAAGAGGAAGATGACGAGGACCGCCATCAGGCCGCCGACGAGGAGGTGCTCCCAGAGGTGCTTGATGTTGACGCGGATGTAGGTCGAGATATCGATGATCTTCTCGACCGAGATGTCGGCGGGCATCTGGATCTTTGCGAGCGCGGCCTCGACGCGGTCGACGATCTCGACGGTGTTCGAGCCTCCCTGCTTCTGGACCTCGAAGGTCAACGCGGAGACGCCGTTGACGCGTGACAGGGTGCGCGCCTCCTCCATCCCCATCGAGACCACCGCGACATCGCCGAGCTTCAGCGCGCCGCCTCCCGGCTTCTGCAGGAGCACCAGCTCGCGCAGGGCCTCCACGGAGGTCGGGCGACCCGCGGTCTTCAACGCCAGCTCGCGCGCCCCCAGATCGATGCGCCCGCCCGGGATGTCGACGGTCGCGCCACCCGTCAGCCCGGCCACCTGGGCGAGCGTCAGGCCATGCCGCTCAAGGGCGCGCCGATCGACGTCGATATGGACCTCGCGCTCCGGCGTGCCGCGCAGGGTGACCGTCGCGACCCCCGGGATCTTCTCGAGCTTCGGCCGCAGCTCCTCGTCGACCCAGTCGCGCAGCGCGAGCGGGTCGCGCGCCGAGCGGGCGGCGAACGTGAGGACCGGGAGGGCAGTCGGGTCGATGCGCTGCACGACCGGGTCGCGGATGTCCTGCGGCAGGCGCCCCCGGATGGCCGCGAGCTTCTCCGTCACCTCATCGGTGGCGCGGCGCTCGTCGATGCCGAGGTTGAACTCGATGAGGACGACCGAGACGGAGTTGCGCGAGAAGCTGCGCACGCGGTCGACGCCGTTGATGCTCGCGACGGCCTCCTCGATGGGGTCCGTGACGCGCGCTTCGATTTCCTGAGGGCTCGCGCCAGGATAGACGGTCTGGACGGACGCCAGCGGAAACGACACATTCGGAAACAGATCGAGCCCGAGCTTGTCGATGGCGAGCAGACCTAGCACGAGCGCCCCGACCGTCACCATCGTGATGAAGACCGGGCGCTTGATGGAGACCTCGGTCATGCTCATGGCGTGGTCCCCTCTGGCGCCTTCGGGGCTTCGGGGGCGGCGTCACCCTCGGCGTGACCTGGCGCGGTCTCGGGGGCCGCTTCGGGCTTCGGGGCCGCTTCGGGCGTCGGCGCCGCTTCGGGTGCACCGCCGGGCGTCGGGGCCGCATCGGGTTTCGGGGCCGCATCGGGTTTCGGGGCCGTCTCGGGGGCCGGGGCCGCATCGGGCGCCGCCGGAGCCTCGCTCGCGATCCGGACCTCGGCGCCAGCGCGCAGGTCGCCCTGCCCTTCGACGATGACCTTGTCGTCCGGCCGCGCCGCGTCGGCCGCGTCCCCGCCCTTGAGCGCGACGCGGTCGCCGCCGCTCGCTCCCGCCGTCTCATCGACGGCGACGCGCACGGCCTTGCCGTCCCGGACCACGTAGACCGACCGACCCTCGGGCAACCGCACGACCGCCCCGACGGGCGCCACGAGGCGCGCGTCCGCGTCGCCACCGAGGGTCACGTTGACCTCGGCCGTCATGTTCGCGATCAACCGCCGCCCGGCCGCGATCTCGCCATCGGACTCGGACCCGGCCCCGACGAGCTCGAACTCGGCCCGGACCCGACGCGTCATCATGTCGACCGCAGGGGCCACGTGGCGCAGCGTCAGCGCCCAACGCGGCCCGCCGACGCCCTCGACCACCGCCTCGGCCCTGGCCCCCGCGCTCACCGCCGCCGCCACGGACGGATCGAGATCGACGACCACGTCGAGCCGTCCGTCGTCAACGAGCTCGAAGACCGGCCCCTGTGGCCCGAGCATCTGACCCACGGTGGCGTAACGCTTCGACACGACACCCGCGATCGGCGCCGTGACGCTCGCCCAGCTCGCCGCCTCCTCGGCCATCCCCAGCCCGGCCTCGGCGATCGCCACCTGCCCGCCCGCGGCCGCGACACCGGCCTCCGCCAGCCGGACGCCAGCCCGCGCCCGCTCGACCTCGGCCTCGCTGAGCGCCTTCTCGGCGAACAGTTTCTCGGCGCGCGCGAGCTCGGTCTCGGCCAGCTCGAGCTGGGCGGTCGCCTGACGGACACCCGCAGAGCCCGCCTTGAGGCCCGCCTCGGCCTGCTTGACCCGCCACCCGAGGTCTCCCTCGTCGAGGGTCACGAGCGCCTGCCCGGCCTCCACCCGCGCGCCCACGTCGACGAGCACCTCGAGGGCCCGCCCGCCGAGCTTCGGGAAGACCGCGACGACAGCCCGCGCCCGCACCTCGCCCGTCGCCTGCACCTCCTGGCCAAGGGTGGTCTCCTGCACCGGGACGACGCGCACGGCCGCTGGCGGGATGACCACGACCTCGGGGTTCGCCCGCGCCTCCTGCACCTCCTCGACCCGCACCGCGATGACCCAGCCGAGCCACGCGAGCCCGCCCAACGTAATCCCCCAACCGATGATGCGCTTCATCGCGACGCCTCCCCCACGATCCCGTCCACCCCGTTGCCCATGGCCCGCGCGAGCCTCGCCCGCGCCAGCTTCGCCTGCGCCTCCGCCGCGCGTCGCTCGATGCGGGCCCGCGTCACGCTCTGCTCGACATCTTCGAGCTCGAAGGTCGTCGCCGCCCCCGCGTCAAAGCGCGCCCGGGTCAGCGTCAGCGTCTCACCCGCCAGGCCCTCGGCGCCCGCCGCGAGACCCGCCTGCTCGACCGCGCTCGACCACGCGATCCACGCGGCCTCGACCTCCAGGACAAGCCCCTCCTTCAACTGCTCGAGGCGCGCCTCGACCTCGCGGACCCGCGCCCGCAGCTCATCGAGCTTGTGGTAGCGCGACCCCCACTCCCAGAAGGTCCAGTCGAAACTCACGCCGACGAGCGCCTGCTCGCTGCGCTGCAGGCGCGACCCTCCGACGAACTGGGCCTGACCGACGAGATTGACACTGGGCGCCAGCATGGTCCGCTCGACCGCCACCGCCTGGCGCGCCATCGCGAGCTGCTGCTCGAGCTTCCGCAGCTCGGGCCGAGCCGTCAGCGCCCCCTCCCGGGCCGCCGCGAGCTCAGGGACCCCGGTCGTCACGAGGACCCCGCCCTCCCGGGACGCGGGCGTCACCGGACCGCCGACGAGCTGCGACAGCCGCGCGAGCGCGAGCTGCGCCTGCCGACGCGCCTGCGCCGTGCCCTGCCTGGCCTGCGTGACCCCGAGCTCAGCCCGCGTCAGCTCCGACGGGATGAGGACCCCGCCCTCGACCAGCACCTTCGCGCGCGCTGCCCCGCTCGCCCGCTGCGCCTCGGCCGCCTCGGCCACCCCGACGAGGTCCGCCGCGAGCGCCGCCTGGATCCAGGCCTCCGTCGCCTCGAGCGCCACCCGCGCCGTCTCGGCCTCGGCCTCGAGGGTCGCAGCCGACACCCCGAGGCGCTGCAGCTCGCTGGCCTCGAGGATGGTCCAAAGCCCGGCGAGCGGCTGGGCGACGGTGACGTTGACGTTCCACGTGATCTGGTCGCGCAACTTCGTCGCCGGGATGTTGATGCCGGGGAAGGACCCGAGGCTCAGCTCGAGCGCGCTGTCCCAGACCTGGACCCCGCCGTCGGTCATGAACCTGGGGTAACGCTGGGACGCGGTCGCCTCGACCTGTGCTTCGGCGGCCTCGACCGCCGCACCGACCGCCTTCCGGCTCGGCGAGCGCTCGACAGCCCGTGCCACGCAGGCCGCGAGATCGCAGGTGCCGGCGGCAGCGCCAGGGACACCATCCGCCCGCACAGCAGGGGCTGTCAGACCCACTGACAGGCCACCCGTCGCCAGCCAACCGAGCGCCCGATGCGCCAGCCTTTTCCTGTCGCTGTCCATCCTCATCTCCTTCCACCAGATCCGTCAGCGCGGCCGCCCATGACGCCGTGCAGCACGAGCCGCGCGACACGCGCCGGGTCGGGGGGCGTCTCCCCACCGAGGGCGGTCCGGAGCACCGCCCCCTCGACCGCCGACATCAGCGCCGCCGCGGCCTCCTCTGGACCGAGCCAGCTGTACTGCTCGACCCCGAGCGCCCGCATCACCTCGGCCGCGTGCCGAAGCAGCTCCTGGGTCCGCGATACGAGTTCCTCCTGGGTCGATCCGAGCGCCTCCGCGTTGCCGCTCCAGCGCAAGCGCCAGAAGAGGGCGAGGCCGTCACGGCGCCGTGCGCACCATCCGACGAGCCGCCCGAGGAAGGCCCC
>SYAK01000335.1 GCA_005788935.1 Pseudomonadota bacterium | reverse complement strand
GTGGAAGTGCAGCAGCTCGATCGCGTCGGCGCGGCCGGCCTTGCGGCAGATCTCGACGAGCTCGAGGACCTGGAGCGGTGACAGGCCGAACTTGCTCTTCTCGCCGCCGGTGTGCTGCCAGTTGCCGCGGCCGACCGCCATGAGGCGGATGCGGACGCCGATGCGCGGCACGACCTCCATCGCGCGGGCCTCGGCGAGCAACAGGGCCAGCTCGGACATCTTCTCGACGACGATCGTGACCTGGTAGCCGAGCTTCTCACCAAGCAGCGCGAGGCGAATGTACTCGCGGTCCTTGTAGCCGTTGCAGACGACCTTGTCGCCCGCGCGCAGCAGCGCGAGGACAGCGAGCAGCTCGGGCTTGGAGCCGGCCTCGAGGCCAACGGAGCGGCCCTTGACGCGCTCGTTGACGCTCACGACCTCTTCGACGACGCGGCGCTGCTGGTTGACCTTGATCGGGAAGACCGGCGTGTAGGTCCCGGTGTACTCGAGCTCGGCGATCACCTCGTTGAAGGCGTCGCGGAGTCGGCGCACGCGGTTGCGCAGGATGCCCGAGAAGCGGACGAGGGCTGGGAGGCGGAGCCCTTTTTTCTCGACCTCGGCGATGACCGCGGAGAGCGGGACGGCCTTGTGGGTGCTGACGCCGTCCGGGTGGACGACGAGTTCGCCCGCGCCGTTGATGTCGAAGTATCCGTCACCCCAGTGGCGGATGTTGTATGTCTGCAGCGCGTCCTCGAGCGTCCAGCTGTTCATGTCGTCCTCCAACCCCCGTGACGTCGTGCGGGACGCCGCCCGCGCGCCCTGCCTTACACGACCCCGCCCCGCTTGACCATCGCCAACCCGTTCGCGCGGCGATCAAGGTGGATCCGCGGTGATTCCGGCAGACGTGTCGTGGGCCAGCTGGCGGCGTCTGGCCCGCGAAGTCCCGGTTCTCCCGGCAGGAACCGAGGTGCTGTGCCGTTCAGGCCCCGTGGCGCAGCCAGAGCCACGCCGTGATGATGACGACGCCCGCGAGGTTCAGCGCGAGACCGGCGCGCGCCATCTGGCCGATCGTCACGTGCCCCATGCCGTAGACGACCGCGTTCGGCGGTGTCGCGACAGGCAGCATGAAGGCACAGGAGGCGGAGATCGCCGCGGGCAGCATCGTCGTCTCGGGGGGCAGCCCGGTCGCCGCGCCGACCGCCGCGAGGATCGGCATCAGCAGCGTGGCGACGGCCGTGTTCGACGTCACCTCGGTCAGGAAGGTCACGAGCAGCGCCACGACGGCGATGACGACGATCGAGGGCAATCCGGCGAGACCCGACAGGATCTCGGCCGCCGCTGCGTCAAGGCCGGAGCGGTCGAAGCCGCGGGCGAGGGCCAGACCACCACCGAAGAGCAGCACGACCTCCCACGGGATCCGCCGCGCCGCGTCCCACGTCAGCAGCCGCCCGCCGTCGAGCGACCGCGCGGGCCACGCGAAGAGGACGAGCGCCCCTCCGACCGCGACCGTCGCGTCGTCGACGTACTTCCCAAGCCCGAGGAGCGGCGCCCAGCCGACGCGGGTCCCGTCGGCGAGGATCGCCTCGCGGGTGATCCACGCGAGGATCATGACGCTGAAGATCGCCGCGACGTGTCGCTCTTCCTGCCGCAGGGGACCGAGGGCCGCGCGTTCGGCGGCCAGGATCCTGCGGGCCTCGCTGTCGCCACCCGTCGAAACGGCAGGCAGGCCACGCCCGAGGATGAAGGCGGCGGATGCGACGAGCCCGATCACGATCGGCAGTGCGTCGATGACCCACGCGAGAAATCCAGGCGCCTGGCCGGTCGCACGTTCGACCGCGCCGAAGTAGACGAGGTTCGTCGGGGTGCCGAGGGGCGTCGCCATGCCGCCGATCGAAGCCCCGTAGGCGATCGCGAGGCAGGCCGCGGTTCCGAAGGCCCGGGCGCTCGGCGCGGCTCCGCCGCCGAGGCGGTCGATCAGCGCGAGTCCGACAGGCAGCATGATGAGGGTCGCGGCGGTGTTGGCGATCCAGGCCGAAATCGCCGCGGTCGCGATGAGCAGCCCGAGGACGAGGCGGCGCGGGCTCGTTCCAATGTGAAAAAGTGTAAATAGGGCCATCCGGCGATGCAGCCCGGTCCGCTCGATGGCGAGTGAGGCCATGAAGCCCGCCATCATCAGCAGGATGAAGCGGTCCATGTAGGTCGACGCGACCGTCGCCGAGTCGAGGACCCCGAAGGCTGGCAGCAGCAGCGCGGGCAGCAGCGACGTCGCGCCGACCGGCATGGCCTCCGTCATCCACCACAGGGCCACCCACCACAGGATGCCGCCCATCGTCCAGGCCGGTGCGGTGGCCTCCTGATCGAGGCCGACGACGTGAAGCCCGAGACAGCCGAGCGGGCCGAGCAGCCGGGCAGCGCGAAGGACGGGCGGGTCTGCGTCGGGGGTCACGTGGCGCTCCCTCAGGGTCCGCGGTGAAGGTCGCGGTGGCGGACTTGCGGTGTCGTGCCCGTCGCCGCGAGGCGGGTCGCGAGGGCCTCGACGAGCGCCACGGAGCGGTGGTGGCCGCCCGTGCACCCGACAGCGAGGGTCAGGAGCGCCCGCCGCTCGCGCGCGATGGCTGGCAGGATGGCCGCGATCGTCCCGAGGATGTGGTCCGCGAAGGTCTGCGCGACGGGCTGCGACATCACGTAGGCCGCGACGTCGGGGTCGAGGCCGCTCTTTTCGCGCAGCTCGGGTACGAAGTAGGGGTTGTCGAGGAAGCGGGCGTCGAAGACGAAGTCGGCCTCGGGCGGCAGCCCGTTCCGGTAGCCGAAGGACACGATCGAGAGCGCCATCGGGCGGGCCTCGCGGGTGGCGAAGCGGTCGTGGATGCGGGCGCGCAGCTCGTGGACCGACAGTGGGGTCGTGTCGACGACGAGGGTCGCGCGGTGCCGCAGCGGATCGAGCCAGCCGCGCTCACGGGCGATGGCGTCGGCGAGGGTGGCTGGCGCGTCGGGGCCGCCCGTCATGAGCGGGTGCGGGCGTCGTGTCGTCTTGAAGCGGTTGATGAGGCTCGCGTCGGACGCGTCGAGGAAGATGACGTGGACGTCGCGGTTCGGGCCGTCGAAGGCGAGGGCGATGGTGGCGCCTTCGGCCTGGAAGGGACGGTCGCGGACGTCGACGGCGAGCCCGACCCGCCGAACGGCCCCGTTCTCGTCGCACAGGCGCAGGAACGGGCCGACGAGGGGCGTCGGGAGGTTGTCGACGCAGAAGACCCCCGCGTCCTCGAGCGCATGGAGGGCGGTGGTCTTGCCCGAGCCCGAGAGCCCCGTCAGCACGATGACCTGCAGCGGTTCAAGCGTCACAGCGAGGCTCCAGCGCGGGTTGACGGGCGCGGGGTCGGGGCGGAGGGTCAGAGCTCGGTCGCAGGCCCGAGGCCGTGGGGGGCACCCTTGTGGTGCTTGCGGCGGTCCTTTTCACGCGCGAGCAGCGCGTCGAGTCGGTCGACCGCGACGTCGATGGCCTCGAACATGTCCTCGCGGGTCTCGCTGACGACCTGCGGGCCATGCCCCTGGTTCACACGGAACTCGGCGGTGCGGTGAAATTTTTCGGCCGAGAACACCGCGTCGACGTGCAGCCCGCCGTCTTCGAAACGGACGATGCGCTCAAGTTTTTCGAGCGCGTGGGCCCGGATGCGGTCGCTGGCCTCCATGTGACGAAATGCAAAGTTGACGCGCATGCGGACCTCCTCGACTCGGGGCCTGCCGTGACGGACGAACAGGCGGTTGACGCCTCCGCGCCGGAGGCGGGGGCTGGCTTGGGACGCTCAGAATACCTGCCGACGCTGGGATGAAGGTGAGATGCCCATCATTTCCCGATACTTTGCGACCGTTCGACGGGCGATGGACATGCCCTCGGCCTCGAGCATGTCGCACAGCTTCTGGTCGGACAACGGGCGCTTGCCGTCCTCCTGACCGATGTACTTCCGGATCTTCTGCTTGACGCTCTCGGACGCGAGGTCGGCGCCTTCGGTTGCCTGGATGCGGCTGTTGAAGAAGTACTTCAGCTCGAAGAGGCCATGCGGCGTGTGGATGAACTTGTTCGTCGTGACGCGGCTCACGGTCGACTCGTGCATCCCGATGTCGTCGGCGACCTCGCGCAGGATGAGCGGCCGCAGGTGCTCGACGCCACGCTCGAAGAAGTCGCGCTGGAAGCGGACGAGCGACTCGGCGACCTTCCGGATGGTCGACTGGCGCTGATGAATCGAGCGGATGAGCCACATCGCGGACTTGAACTTGCCCTGGATGAACTCACGCTCCTCGTTGCCGCGGGCGAGCCCCTGGGTGCGCTTCAGCTCGCGCTGGTAGAAGCGCGACAGCCTGAGGCGCGGCAGCCCGTCCTCGTTCAGCTGCACGAGGAATTCGCGCCCGACCGGGACCACGAAGACGTCGGGCGTCACGTACTGCGGCTCTTCGCCGGGCGACGAGAAGTTGCGCCCCGGCTTCGGCTCGAGCTCGCGGATGAGCTTCATGGCGCCCTGAAGGTCCTCCATGTCGCAGTCGAGATCTTTCAGGATGACCGGGAGGTTGCGCTTCTCGAGGTTCTCGAGGTGCCGCGCGATGAGGGCGTGCACGAGGTCGTCACGCGGGAAGAGCGCGCGGGCCTGGATGAGGAGGCACTCGCTGAGTGAGCGCGCGCCGACGCCGGCTGGGTCGAGGTCCTGGATGATGTCGGTCAGCACGCTCTCGACATCGCTCGGGTCGGCGCCGAGCTCGGTCACGAGGGCTGCGAGCTGGTCGGCCGCGATGTAGCCGTCGGCGTCGAGGTTCCCGATGATGGCCTCGGCGATGTGCCGCTCGTCGTCGGTCATGGACCCGAGCGAGAGCTGCCAGCTCAGATGGTCGGCGAGGGTCGGACGCTCGGCGACCGACTGCTCGAGGGTCGGCAGCACATCGTCGTTCAGGCGCAGCTCGCGCGAGGCCGGGTCCGAGGCGTAATCGGCGTAATCGTCGACGAAGCGCGCGAGATCGAACTCGGGCTCCGCCGCCTCGCGGTCACGGGCCGCCTCGCGGTCGATGGCCTCGCCGACCTCGGCCGCCGAACGAGTGGTCCCGTCGAGCTCGAGGACCGGGTTCTCCATCAGCTCCTGCTGCACGGTCTCGGCGAGCTCGGCCCGAGAGAGCTGGAGCAGCTTGATCGCCT
>SYAK01000334.1 GCA_005788935.1 Pseudomonadota bacterium | reverse complement strand
GGTCCGCCGCGAGCGCCGCGTGGACGCGCGGCACGTCGAACCCGTGGTCCCAGACGTGGCCAGTCGCCGTCTCGCGGCGAGCGTACCCATAGCGCGCAAAGAGCTCCACCCCGGCGGCCACGGTATCCGCTGAGGTCGTCGTGGCGGCCCGGCTCGCCGCGGGTGGAGAGACCGGCGCGGGCTGGGTATCACCCGGCTCGGGCGGGGGCGCGACGTCAGCGCGGGCCGGGAATGCCAGACCCGCGAAGAGGAGGCCGAACGTGGCGGCGGCGCGGGCGGTGATCATCGAGGCTCCGTCGTCGGGATTGGGGGTGGTATGCCAAGAATTGCGTGAAACGCGTCCGATGGCGCGTCACCAGCGGCGGCCGCGACCCCGAGCGTCGGCCCAAGGACCGCCAGGGCCGCGACGAAGCGCCGATGATCGGCCTCGACGAGGTCGGCATAGGCCGTGCAGACCTCTGCCTGCTCAGCCTCGAAGCCTATGGAATCTTGAGCGATCGCCTGCGCGATCGGGCCAGCCGCGGACACCCCGTCGACCGGGGTCGCGTGTACCCGCGCCAGCAGCCGCGCGAGGGCGACGCCAGCACCCTCGACAGCGGCGATGGTGCCACGGCCGCCGACCCAGCGGGCGACGCGCACGTTCTTCAACCCCTCGGCCTCGCGTCGGATCTGCACCGGCAACCCGAGCCAGTGGCTGACCCCCCAGCGCGGCTCGGCGTCTGGTCGACCCCAGGCGAGGCGCGAGGCGCGCAGGACGCGGCCGCCCGCGTCGCGCGCGAGGAGGCCGGGCGGGAACCAGGCCCGCGCCCCCGAGTCCGCGAGCTCCTTCAGCTCGAGGATCGCGTCGTCCGCGTGGGCGTCCGTCGGCCCCGCCACGAGGATGAGGACCCGCACGCGCGGCCAGCTCGCCACCCCGCTTCCGAATTGCCGGGCGGCGTCGAGGATTCGCAGCTCGGAGGCAGGCGGTGGGGCCTCAAGTGTCTCACGGTAGCGGGTCAGGGTCTCGGCGAGGGTCGCCACCGCAGACGGTGGCAGCGAGGCAAGCACGGCCTGCGGGTCGTCGGGGTCGACCTGACCGCGTCGGAGCCGCCGCAGGCCCTCGGGGTCGAGCTCGGTGAGCGCGTCGAGCTCAGCCCGGGACGCGAGATCGCGCGCCGCACGCCCGAAGAGATCGGCCAGGATCGGCTCGCCCGCGCCCTCGGTCAGGCGAGGCCCTGCCACCTCGCCCGTCGCCTGCGCCGCGATGGCCTCGGCGTAGGCGCGCGCGCACGCCCCGACGACGCCAGCCTCGGCCTCCCGCCACGTCGCGAGCCCCGCGTCATCGCCCGCCCGCGCCTCACGCGCACCCAGCAGGATCCCCGTCAGGAGGCGCCTGAGGTCCCAGTGCCAGGGCCACCGGTCCGCCGCGTCGAAGTCATTGGGCTCGAGCGCGAGCGACCCGTCCGCCGCCTCAAGGATCCCGAAGTTCTCGGGGTGCGCGTCGCCAAGCGCGAGCGGCAGCGGCCCATCGACCGCGAAGCGGCTCGCCCCGAGCGGCGAGCGGGGGTCCCTCGCGTCCGACAAAAACAGCGCAAAACTACCACGATAGAAGTCATAGACGCGCCCGGCCATGCGCGCGTACTTGCCCGCGATGAGGGCTGGCCGGGCCCGCGCAACCGCCTGATCGGCGCGTGCGAGCACTGCGGCGACGCGGGCGCTGCGCGCCTCGAGCGGGACAGCGTCACACCCGACCAGCACCAGGAAGGCCCACGCGGCACATCCGAGGCCCGCCCGCCGCTCGCTGCCGCCCTGTCCCAAACCCGCCTCCCACAGCACCCGCCGCGATCGCGCGCCGCCAGAGCGTGCCAGGAGCCCGTGACGATGCGGTGTCGACGATGCGACGTTCGAACGACCGCCCGGAAAGCCGAAAAGCCGGCCTCCGCGAGGAGACCGGCCTTGCAGCCGTCTTCCGTGAAGACCTGACCTTACTGGCGCGTGCCGAAGAAGGTCGCCTCGACCGTCGTCGCGGTGTCCGCGCCGAAGCGCAGCTGCGCGTCCCACTGGCAGTGGTTCGTGTTCGTGCCGAGCGCGTCGACGACCATGTCGCTGTCCGAGTCCTCGATGGCGCATGTCGGCTTGGTCGCGAGTGTAAAGGCCTCCTCCGAGTTCAGCTCAAGCCCGCCGAGCAGGTTGCGCAGCGTCGTCGGGACGAGCGAGACGACCGCCTCGCAGCCCGCGCGCGCCGCAGTCTGCAGGCTGCTCGTGTCGGAGACGCGGGTCGCGAAGGTCTCGCAGCAGGTCGTCCCGCCACGCAGACACTCGGTCCCACCGCCGAACAGCATGCCGAGCAGCTCCTCGTAGGAATCAACCGGGTTGGCGCCGCCCTGCGTGTCGGTGACAAGCGGGAAGACGACCTTCTCGAGCATCGCCGACAGCAGCAGACCGTACTTCAGGTTGACGGAGTGCTTGTCGATGCGGAGGTTCCAGGTGTCGACCGCCGCGCCACCCGCCGAACCGCGGATGCCGTCGACGCCAAGCTGCGAGAAGCTCAGCTGGGTGACGCCGCAGGTCGTGCTCTCGGGCGGGCAGCCCTGGTTCAGGCGCCAGCGGAAGCGCATGCCGCCCCACGTGTGCGAGATGGCGCCCGCCGCGAAGTTGCCGAAGGCGTCGGGCTCGGAGCTGATGACGAGCACCTCGGTGACCTCGAACTTCTCGAGCAGCTTGCCGACGTCCGCGCCGGTCTGGAAGATCTGCTGCACGCTCGGCGGCAGGAAGCCGACGAGGATCTGGTTCAGCACGTCCGTGATGGTCTCCGCGAGGACGTTGTTGCCGGTGACCGCGTCGCAGAAGTCGTTCGTCTCGCCGTCCTGGGCATCCACGACGATGGTGCAGACGAGCGTGATGAGGCCGTCGAGCGGGTTGTCGAAGATGTCGATCACCGCGCGGACGTAGCTGCGATAGGGCTCGGGGATGGCGCTGACGAAGTCGAAGAAGCTCGTGAGCTCGTAGGTGCCGGCGTAGACGGGCGGACGGTCGGTCAGCGGCACGGTCACGGTCGTCGGCGACGTCCACTTGACGAGGGCGTCGGCGTCATTGCAGCCCCACGCGATAATGGCGCCGCTCTGGTTCTTCGACACCGCGAGGACTGTGTACTTTTGCTGTCCATCGCGCTCGAGGTTCGCGAACTCGGGGAACTTGGCGGTCTGGCTGATGAGGACGTTGGTCCGCGAGTAGCGCGCCGTGTTCTTCTCGAAGCCGAACTCCTGGGTCGCCGCGTCATAGGCGAACATCGACGCGCAGGTGGGGGCGTTGTTGGCCTGCGAGTACAGCAGGACGTCGTAGGCGCCGACCGCGCGGGTGCCCGTGTAGGTCCCGATGACGGTGAGCGGCACCTGGCCCTTCGGCGTCACGACGACGTCGAAGAAGCGCTCGGGCAGGCCGTCGATCGAGGCGCGCACGGCGAACTGGCCGACGCGGCCTTCCTTCGCCTTCGTCTCGATCGCGGCGATGCCCGAGGCGTCGGTGGTCGCGGACATGGCCGAAATGAAGCCGATACCGTCGCGATCCGAACCGGCCGCGATCTCGAAGTTCACGGTCTGCCCAGCGACGGGCTGGCCGTCCTCGGTGTACTTCAGCTTGATGCTGCGGCGCTCGGTGAACGAGATGGAGACCGTGCAGCGCGCCTGGTTGAGGCACGGCACCTGGTCATCGCCGAAACCGTTCGGGGTCTCGAACTCGAGCTTTCGAACCACGGCGGGCTGCTGGATCTCGGGACCCGACAGCGTATCGCCGCCCGCGTCCGGGAACAGGGTGTCGAAGCCCGGACCGGGCGAAGTGGTCGCGTCGTCGCCGCACGCGGCGACCAGGGAACCGCCCGCGAAGACAAACGCGAGCAGGGACGGACGGAGTCGTGTCATGGGGATCCTCGGTGGTGTTCGGACACACGCAGCGTCGCGCGCATCAAAACTGGATGGTGCCGGAAGACATGGAATGGACGCAAGTCATCGTGACGGTTGACGTGCGCTTTCGGGGGGCGCCGGTTTAGGCACGGGGCGACCCGATGTCAAGGCTCGGGTCCGTCGGTCCGTTCGTCGGTGCCGCCGCTCCCACGCCCAGAGGCCCCCTGGCGCAGGAAGCGGTCGATGTTGGCCTTGTGGGTCTCGAGGTCTGGCGCGAACGCGTGCCGCCCCGAGCCATCGCGGCGCGCGACGAAGAACATGTGCGGGGTCTCGGCGGGCGCCATGACCGCGGCGAGCGCCACACGCCCGGGGCTCGCGATGGGACCGGGCGGCAGGCCCTTCCAGGCGTAGGTGTGGTACGGATTCGATTTGTCACGCCGCTCGGTCGGCGTCGGCGCCCGCCCGACCCGATCTTCGCGGTACATGAGCGTCGGGTCGGTCTCGAGTCGCCAGCCCTGACGCAGGCGGTTGAGAAAGACACCCGCGATGAGCGGGGCCTCTGTCGGCTCGACGACCTCCTTCTCGACGAGCGAGGCGAGCGTCACGAGCTGATGGTCGGTGAGACCGAGCTCGGCGCGGACGTCGCCGAGGGTGTCGGCGTGGATCTCGACAAGCTCCCGGAAGTTCTGGTGGAATCCCTCGACCACGCGCGCCACGGCCTCCCGCAACGGGGTCCCCGGGTCGAGCTGCCAGGTGTCGGGCCACAGATACCCCTCGAGGCCGGTCAGCGGGGACCGTGTGCGGTCGGGGGAGGCCACTGCGTGCGGTGGCGGGGTGTCCTCGAGCGGCACCTTCAGCGTCGCGAGGAAGGCCGCGTCGCTCGCGAGGGCGAGCAGCTCGCCGCGCTTCGCGAGGCCAAAGTCGACGAAGGCAGCCTCATGGGCCCAGACGCTGTGCCCCGGGATGAGGCGGAGCCCGCCGCCCGCCCGCTCGGCACGGCCATCGAGCAGGTCCATCAGCTCGAGGGTGTTGGCGTTGGCCGGGACCCGCCAGGCGCCGGCACGGACTCGGCCAAAGGCCCCCGTGACGCGAAAGGCGAGCCAGGTGAGCGGTGGAACGGGCGCGAGGCCCGCACGCGCGAGCGCGTCGAGGATGGCGTCGCGCGAAGCCCCCTGCGGGATGACGAGGTCGCGCCGGGCGTCGGGTCCGCCGTCGGGTCGCCATGCGAGGCCGACCCAGCCGAGGGTTCCGAGGAGGACGACCAACAGCGCGGCGAACAGCAGGACCCGCCCGAGGAGGCGAGGATGCGGCCCCCGACGGCGCGGCGGGGGCTGAATCGTCGGCGGCAGGCCCGGGCGCGTCGCCGGGCGCGTCGCAAAGGCGGTCGGTGGCACATGAACGGTCGGCTTCATCGGACCCCGCCCTCCAGCCAGTGGCCGAGCAGGACCGCCGCGCTGGCGCTGTCGAGGCGGCCCGAGCGCCCATCGCGGCCAGTCGGCCGGGCGCCCGCCTCCTTCAGCCGCGCCGTCGCCTCGGCGGAGGTGAAGCGCTCGTCGACGAGGATGACCCGCGGCGTGACCGGGGTGCTGTCGGCGAGGGACGCGGCGATCTTCTGGGCGAACATGCGGGCGCTGCGAGTCACCGGGCCATCGGAGCCGTCGAGCTCGAGCGGCAGCCCGACGAGGACGGTCGTCGCCTGCAGGCGCCTCACGGCGTCGACGGTGCGGCGGATCTGGGCGCCCTTGTCCTTCTCGAGGATGGCCTCCCGCGGGGTCGGCAGCCGCGCGGCGAGGTCGGTCGAGGCGACCCCGATGCGGGCCGCCCCCCAGTCGAGGGCCACGATGACTTCGGTGGAGTGATTCATACGCTACTCAATGCGGTACCCGTGATGCCAGATCGCGACGAGATCCATCGTGACCGCGACGGCATCGTGCAGCGCCACACCAAGCCAGACGGTCTGATGGCGGAGTGCGAGCGAGCCGAGCAGGAGCCCCGCCCCGATGGCGCCGAGCGTCTCGGAGAACGGCTTGCCGAAATGCGCGGTGACGTAGGGCACGAGCATGTAGGCGAGCCCGAAGATGCCGAGCCGAGGCGCGAGGCCGATCGTCAGGAAGCCGCGCCAGAACGCCTCGCCCGAGACAAAGATGAGGAGATACAGCCCCTCGAAGGCGAAGAGATGCAGCGGGTCGATGGTGCCGTCGGCCGTCACCATGCCGCGGCTCATCGGGTACTTCGCGAGGAAGGCCGGGGTCCCGCCGACCGCGAGGACCGCGGGCAGGATCGCGAGGTAGAGGGCGAGATAGACCGGCCAGACCCGCGGCCGCGGGGGACCGTGCGACGGCCGAGCACGCAGCGGAAGCCCCAGGTCCGCAGGGGTCAGGCGCCAAAGGGCGAGCGCCAGCCCGAAGGGAACAAGGAGGCGCCAGAAGGTCGCGTTCAGCGAAAAAAACGCAAACGGTGCGAGCGCATCGAGCGTCCCCGGGGTCGCGGTGTGGTCCGGAAAGAAGCGGCCGAAGCTGTCGGAGCGTCCGTAGAGCCAGAAGACGTTGAGCACGACGAAGGCGACGCCGAGGATGACCAACGGTCGACCGCCAAGCGAGCGGAGGAACGGGCGCCCGAAGGCGGCCACGAGGGTCAGCGTGACGAGCCCCCATCCGACCGCGATGTGTTTCCACTGGTCACTCGCGGTCGGCCAGAGGTCGAACCGATAGCGCGCGACGACCTGCACCGCGAGCAGCGCCGCGATGACGAGCAACGGCCAGAGGCGGGCGGGCGGCGCCCCGGGGTCAGCCCCGGGCGCCTGAGGCCGGATGAGCTCCCACCCAGCGCGCACCCACGCGCGAGGCCATGCCCTTGCCAGGGCAGCCTGCGACCCGTCGGAGGCCTGGGCGAGCCTCACCCCGGCGCCAGAATCGCGCGGCTCGGAGCCATCTCCGGGAGCTCGGCCGCTCAATCGACTGCGACGACCTTGAGGTCGGGCGCCACCTCGAGCGTCGCCTCGGTCAGCGCGCGGACGCTCTCGACCGTCTCGCCAGGTGCCAGCTCGCGCAACATGAGGCAGCGTGAGCCATCGGGGCGCGTGTGCACCTCGAACCACCCGAGCTCGGTCATGATGGCGTGGACCGCTCGACGGCCCGTCAGGGGCAGCGTGCAGGCCTTGAGCAGCTTCGCCTGCCCCTTCGCGCTGTGCGCCATCAGCACGACGACGCGGCGGGCCCCC
>SYAK01000333.1 GCA_005788935.1 Pseudomonadota bacterium | reverse complement strand
GTGACGAACAGGTTGCGGTAGACCTGCCAGTCGGACCCGCGGCCGCCACCGAGCGGATAGTACAGGTAGTCGCGCAGGAAGGACCCGAGTGTCTTGTGCCAGCGGCGCCAGAAATCCTGAACGGAGACGGCCGCATAGGGGCGATCGAAGTTGTCGGGCAGGTGGAAGCCGAAGAGCAGCGCGGAGCCGATGGCGATGTCGCTGTAGGCCGAGAAATCGAGGTAGATCTGCATCGTGTAGGCGTAGAGCGCGATGAGGACGTCGGCCGAGCTGACGAGCGAGGTGTCGTCCCAGACGCGCTGCACGACGTCGACGCCGAGGGCGTCCGCCACGACGACCTTCTTGAAGATGCCGAGGGTGATGAGCCAGAGCGCGCGGCTCGCCTGCTGGCGCGAGACGAAGGGGCGGCGGTCGATCTGCGGCAGGAAGTCGGCAGCGCGGACGATGGGGCCCGCGACGAGCTGCGGGAAGTAGGCGACGAAGAAGGCGAACTTGAGGAGGCTGCGCTCGGGTGCCAGCTGCCTGCGGTAGACGTCGATGGTATAGGAGAGCGTCTGGAACGTGTAGAAGCTGATGCCAGCTGGCAACAGGATGTCGAGGCGGGTGAAGGCGACGTCGGCGCCGAAGAGGTTGCCGCCGTAGACGCCCATTTCAAGAAAGAAATTCGTGTACTTGAAGACCCCGAGCATCCCGAGGTTCAGGACGACCGACGCCGCGAGGAGCTGCTTGCGGCGGCGCGGGTCGTCGGTCTTCGCGAGGCCGAGGCCGACGACGTAGTCGAGCAGCGTGGACGCGACGATGAGGCTCAGGAAGAGCGGGTTCGAGGCCGCGTAGAAGACGAAGCTCGCGAGCGTCAGGAAGACGAGGCGCGCGAGGCCAAGGCGCGACAACCCCCAGAAGCCGAGGAAGGAGGCCACGAGGAAGATGGCGTATTCGAGGGAGTTGAAGGCCATGCGGGGGGTCTCACGGGCGCTCCCCGGCGGGATACCGGCGGCGGCGCGGGGCGTGAGTGTTCAGGAGGTGGGGCTTGCGGTCAAGCCGCGTGAACAGGCCGACCCACCGTGAGGCCTCAGCGGGAGACGTGGTCGGCGGCGGCGAGGCCCGAGAGCGCCACCTGCTCGAGGCTGACGCCGCCAAGTCCGGCGCCCGCGAGCGCGAGCCCAGCCGGAAGCGCCTGACGGAGGGCCGAGACGCGGGCCCTGTGGCCCGGCGGAATCTGCGGGATCGCGGCCTCCCAGCGGCTGACGCGCGTCACGACCGGGATCGCGTCCTCCCTCAGCCCGAAGGCCGTGCGGAGGGCCGCGAGCACGCCCTCGATGAGGGCGCTGTCCGGGAGGCCAGCCGACGCGGCGTGGCGCGTGCCGCCGCAGATGGCGGAGAGCGCGACGTGGCCCGCAGGGGCTCGCCCAGCGAAGACGCGCGAGGCGAAGACGACGCCGAGGACGGGCGGGAGCGGGCTCTGACGCGCGACGAGCATGCCGAAGCCCTCCGGCGGTGACGCGAAGTCGGCTTCGCGGAGTCCGAGCCCGACCGAGACCACCGAGGCGGCCGGGAGGTCTCTCAGCGCCGCAGCCTCCGCACCCACGACGGCGCCAAGGAGTCGCGCCGCCACCCGCGGCGGACAGGCCAGCACGAGGCGGCGGGCAAGAAGTGTGCCATCATCCGCCAAGCTCACCCGGAAGACTGGGCCCTGCACGCTGACCGCGTCGACAGCGGCGCCCGTGCGCACGTCGAGACGCCCCGCGAGCGCGTCCGTCAGCTGGCCGAGCCCCTCGCGGAAGGCCCAGAGGCCGCTCCCGGTGCTGGTCTGGCGCATGGCGGCCATGCCTCGGACGAGGCCGCCGGCACGCGTCGCGGCCTCGAGCGGGGCGAGGGCCTCGACCCCGATGTGCTCGGGCTCGCCCGCGAAGACGCCGGTCGTGAACGGGGCGCCGAGGCGCTCGAGCCCCTCGGGCCCGAGGCGGTCGCCGAGGAAGTCCGCGAGGGTGGTCGCGTCGACCGGACGGTCCCAGGGTCTTCGCCACGGCTCGCTGAAGAGCCTGAGCCGGCCCGCAGGCGTCAGCGCCTCGGTCGTCAGCAGCCCGAGCGGCCCCGACGGCAGCGCCACGCGACGCCCCCGCCCGGTGGAGGGCCCGTCCGGCACCCAGAGCCAGCGCGCCTTCGCGGCTGGCGTCGCCTCGACGCGCTCGCCCGAGAGGCCGACGTTGCCCGCGAGCGACGCGATGGCCGGACAGGCCCCGCGCAGGCTGTTCGGCCCGCCTTCGAGGAGCCACGGCCCGTCCCGGTCGGTTCGGACGCAACCGCCCGCGCGCGGTCCCGCCTCGAGCACCACGGGCGCGAAGCCGCGAGACGCCAGCCGGGTGGCGGCCGCGAGCCCGGCGAGCCCGGCTCCGACGACCACCGCTTCATGGACGACCTCGCCGCTCACCCCGCGACGCTCCCGGTCTGCCAGAGGCGCGCCCCGTATTCCTTGGCGCACGCCACGAAGTGCCGCGCGGCCGGCACATTGGCGTCCGGGGTGATGCCATGGCCGAGATTGATGATGTGCCCGGGCATTTTTCCGTAATCGGCGACGCACGCGGCGACCGCCCGCGCGATGGCGTCGTGGGAGGCCGTCATGACGCCGGGCTCGACGTTGCCCTGCAGGGCGTGGCGGCCGCCCGAGCGCGCGCGGACCGTGGAGAGCGGCTCGCGCCAGTCGACCGAGAGCGCGTCGCACGGGAGCTCGCCCATCGCCTCGACGAGGTGGGAGGCCTCGAGCGCGTAGTGGATAATCGGCGCGGTCGTGGCGGCCCGGACGCGCGCCATCGCGAGGCTGGAGTACGGCGCGGAGAAGGTGCGCCACTCGGCGGGCGTCAGGAGCCCGCCCCAGGTGTCAAAGACCTGGACCGCGTCGCAGCCGGCGCGGACCTGCGCCACGAGGTAATCGCCGACGAGCACCGCGAGCTGGCCGAGCAGGGCGTGGAGCGCGTCGGGGGCGTCGTACATCAGGCGGCGGATGGCGTGCTTGTTCTTCGTCGTGCCGCCCTCGATGGCGTAGGTCGCGAGGGTGAACGGGCTGCCCGCGAAGCCCAGCAGCGGCAGGCGCCCGTCGAGCGCGCGCGTGATGGAACCGATGGCGTCATAGACATACCCGAGGTGGTCCGTCGCGCCGGTGACGTCGATGCGCGCGATGTCCTCGCGGCTGCGGATGGGCGGTGTCACGCGCGGACCACCCTCGTCGAAGTCGACGGTCAGGCCAAGCGGCTCGAGCGGGATGAGGATGTCGGAGAACACGATGGCCGCGTCGACGTCGAGCTGGTCGACGGCCATCATCGTGGCCTCGGTGGCAAGCGCGGGCGTGCGGCAGAGCTCCATGAAGGTGCAGCGCGACTTCAGCGCGCGGTAGGTCTCCATGTAGCGGCCGGCCTGGCGCATGATCCAGACGGGCGGGCGGTCGACGGGCTCGCGGCGGCAGGCGGCGAGGAAGCGGGCCGTGGGGTGCATGGGCGTGGTCATGGCGACAGCTCCGGAGGCGGGCGTCACTGCCGCTCGGGCAGCGTGAAGTGGAAGCTTCCCTCGACGTCGATCGTGGCGCCCGACGGGCCCTCCGCGACGAGGGTGCCGCGGAAGGTGCCCGCGACGGGCGCGCCGGTCTCGGTCGACCAGGCGGTGATGACGACCTCGCCGGTCGAGCCGGGGGTCGAGGCGCGATACTGCAACCCCTTGACGAAGACGCCGAGGTCGGGCGGCGACGCCGAGAAGGGCCAGGCGCCAGCCCCGGTCGTCTGGACCGGGAAGGTGTCGCTGCCGACGACGATACCAAAGTTGATGTTGACGGTCATGGTTCGCGGGAATGTCACCGAGTCGGTGACCGCGAGCGACACCGCGGGCGCGATGTGGGTGCTCCCGAAGGCAAAGTATTGCGCCTTGCCGGTCAAGTCGCGGTCGAGGGTCAGCACCTCGTCGTCAACCGTGACGGTCATGCGATAGACGGAGCGGCCGGTGAGGTCCTCGGCGACCCCGTCGGAGGCCACGTCGGACGGGCTGCCGGCTGGAGCCGCGCCGCCGTCGTCACAGGCGGGCGCGGACACGGCTGCGGCGGCCACGAGCATCAGGCGGCGCAGCGATGGCGCATGGGGGAGGCTCATCAGGCGGTCTCCTCGGGGGTGTGCGGGGCGGCGAGCATCGCGCGGACCTCGGCCGGGGTCGCGATCTCACGGCCCGCCTCCCGGGCGACGCGGGCGAGGGCCTCGATGAGCGGACCGTTCGACGCGGCCTTCGTGCCATCAGGCAGGGAGAAGGTGTCCTCGAGGCCGGTGCGGAGGTGCCCACCGAGCTCGGCGGTGCGCCGGTGGACGTCCCAGACCTCGTCACGCCCGATGACGATGGTCTGCCAGTAGGCGCCCGCAGGCATTTCCGCGAGGAGGAGCGGCAGCCAGGCGGCCTTGGCGGGCATGCCGGACGCCACGCCCATGACGAGCGAGACGTGGACGGGCGGGCGGAGGAGCCCGTTGTGCAGGAAGAGCCCGACGCTGCGCAGGATGCCGGTGTCGAAGCACTCGCATTCGGGGATCGCCCCGACCTCCTGCATCTTCGCGAAGAACTTCGAGATCTTCGCGACCGGGTTGTCGAACAGCATCGGCGGCCAGGCCCACGCGCCGTCCTGCCGCGTCTTCAGGTAGTTGAGCGACCCGGCGTTGAGCGCTGCGAGCTCGGGGCGGACAGCGTCGAGGCAGGCGAGCGGCCCGGCGATGTCGTCGCCGACGACGCCCGTGGACATGTTGATGAGGAGGTCGGGGGCCCCGGTGCGGATGGCGTCGCAGCAGGCCTTCGCGACGGCCGGATCCCAGCTCGGCAGGCGGCCCATCCCGGGCTCCTGGCGGCGAAAGTGGACGTGGATGACGCTCGCGCCGGCGTCACGCGCGCGGCGGGCCTCTGCGGCGAGCTCGTCCGGGCGCACGGGCACCGGGTGCTGCGCCGGGTCGGTCAGGACGCCGTTGATGGCGCAGGTCAGGATGGCTCGCTCGGGGGTCATGGCTCCTCCTCCCCCTTCCCGCTGGCGCGGAGCCCGCAGGGGCGCGACACGTCGGGGGCACGCGCGGAGCGTAGCAGACCTCGCGACCGAGGCGAAGCGCGACAGGACGCGTCTGTCGAAGCAGACGTGTCGCGCCGCTCGCGGCCGAGCGGAGGGGGTGTGCGCGGTACAGGATTCGAACCTGTGGCCTTCGGCTCCGGAGGCCG
>SYAK01000034.1 GCA_005788935.1 Pseudomonadota bacterium | reverse complement strand
GGCCGACCTGCGCGTCGGCGTGTACGTCATGTGCAAGGAGCAGGGGCAGGACGATCCCCGCGGCGAGCGTGCACAGGAGGTGCAGGCCCGGCCCTCGATGCACGAACGGAAATGAGATGCTGGCGGGATGCGACATGCCGGGAAGCTAGCGTGGCCATCGGTCGGGCGCAACGGAGACGGAGGGGCGGTCCACATCGGCCTGCGGCGAACCGCGTCGCGCGACCGCGACGTGCAGATTCCGGGTGCGGTCCCGATGGACCGGTGATATCGGGTTGGTCGTATGCGTCCGTCCCGTCCCCGCACCAGTGTCAGCACCCGCCCGCGCGCCCACCGACCCGTGACTCAGGAATCTGAGACCGGGGCCCGCCCGAGCGCGCGTGACACCATCCTCGCGCTCGCGATGGAGGTCCTTGACCGGCAGGGCGAGGTGGCCATCCGCGTCAACCACCTCGCCGAGCAGGCTGGCGTCACCCCGCCGACGCTGTATCGGCACTTCGGCAGCAGGGACGGGCTCGTGGTGGCGGCCCAGGCCGAACGCTACGCGCGCAGTCTCCGTGCGACCATCGACGACGCCGCCCTGCGCCTGCTCGCCTGCACGTGCCAGCCCGACGTGCGGGCCTGCATCGCGGGGATCTTCGCGAGCTACGGAACCACGGAGGGCTCGCGGCGGCGGCGGGAGCGCTTGAACGTACTGGGCGGCGCCTACGCCCGGCCCGAGCTCGAGATGGCCATCGCCAGGGCGCAACGGGATGCGAACAGGGGCGTCGTGGCCCTCGTCGAAAACTTCAAGTCCCGCGGCCTTGCGGCCTCCGATGTCGACGCCCACGCGTTCGCGTACTGGATGACGGGCATGATTCTCGGCCGTACCCTCATCGAGCTCGAGGGTAGCGACGTCGACGGGGATTCGTGGGACCGGCTCGCGGTCGACGCGGTGTGCGCGGCGCTCTTCGGCGGGCGCGGCGCTAGCTGACCGAGACGGTCCCGACCTGGACGAACCGGGCTGGGCCCGCGAGCTCGCCGGGGCACATGACGCGCAGGTGCCGCTGAAACGGGCTCAGGAACGAGAAGAGCGGCCGGCGAAGCTCGGACTCGGCGAAGATGACGAGCATGCGCCCCTCGGAGAGCAGCGGCTCGGCCCCGAGGCGGACCGACGCGAACAGGCGCTGGGCGGTCTTGCGGTCCGGCATCAGCGCCGGCTCACCATCGCGCAACCCGAGCGTGGCGCGAAGGGTCGCCTCGGCCGACGGGCTGATGACGAGGGCGCGAACCTCGCCGTCCTCGGCCACCTGGGCGGTCAGCTGGCGGGCGAGCGCGCGGCGGACCCCCGCGAGCTGCTGGTGCAGGTCGGCGGTCGTCATCGCGAGGTCGGCGAGGGACTCGAGGATGGTGCGGGCGTCGCGAATCGAGACGCCCTCTTCGAGGAGACGCTTGAGGACGCGGGTCAGGACGCCGACGGGGACCACGTCGGGGATCGCGCTCGCGACGAGGCGTGGGGCGCGATCTGCGCAACGCTCGACGAAGGCCAAGGCCTCCTCGCGACCGAAGAGCTCGGATGCGTGGTGGCGCACGAGCTCGCCGAAGTGGGTCACGAGCACGGTGTCGGCGTCGACGATGGTCAGACCCAGCGCCTCGGCCTCCTTGCGCCGATCCGGGTGGACCCAGCGTGTCGGCAGGCCGAAGGCCGGGTCGCGGGCGAGCGGACCGTCGAGCGGGGGCTCTGCGCCCGTCGGGCTGAGGACCATCATGCGGTCCGGCAATAGCGAGCCGCGGCCGATCTCCGCCTCCCGCAACAGGATCCGGTAATCATTGGCGCCAAGATGCGCCGGATTGTCGACGACCGAGACGGGCGGAATGACAAAGCCGATCTCGCGGGCGACGTTTTGGCGCAAACCCGCCACGCGACGGACCAGGTCGCTCGCGCTTCCTGAGACCGCGAGCGGGACGAGGGCGGCCCCGAGCTCGATGGACAGCTCGGGCAGGTCCAGGGCGCGTCGAATGCGGGTGGCTTCAGCGCCATCCGCGGCCGAGCCGCCTGCGGCCGAGGGTTCTGGCGCGAGGGTTCCTTCGAGGCGCTCCATATTGGAAACGCTTGCACGAGCCGCGCGCGGATGCAAGCGACAACGGGCGCCGGGGGTCACCCTACCGCCCACGGAGCCGCTGCCTTGCCACGCGCGAGGGAGCGTTGGCGCGTGCACGGCGTGGCCGCCGGCCGACGTGGGATCCCTCGAACCGAAAGGCGAACATGGTTGCAGCGGCCACCGCAGGACGGTCACGACGGAGGCTCCGCCATTTTCCGCTTGTCTCCGTCCACGCGGTTCGTAAGGTTCAAGCCGTCTTGAACTCCATGCCGCGGCACGGCCGACCCGCGGCAGGTCCACGGGGAGGTCGCGATGATGCTGGTGGTCGACTCCGCAGCCCGCGCAGAGGCGCTCGCCGACGCGCTGAGCCGCGACGGGCTGTCCGCACGGGCGTTTCCGCGGGCAAACCCACCGCTCGTCGACGTCCGGGAAGCGGTCCCGAGCGCTTCTGGGTGGGCGGGCGTGGACCGTGTCCTCGAAGGGCGCGGACCGTTCCTGTCCGACCGCACGGTCCACCCCGACCGGCGGGTGGTCGCGGTCGGCCCGACGACCTTCGGGGGACGCGCGATCCCGGTCATCGCGGGCCCTTGCAGCGTCGATGACCCCGGTCGCCTGGCCCGCGTCGCGAACGGCGTCCGCGGTGCGGGGGCCGCGCTGCTGCGGGCGGGCGTGACGAAGGCGCGTACGAGTCCGTTCGGGTTTCAAGGGCGAGGAACGGGGGCGCTGCCGCTGCTCGGCGAGGTGGGGCGGACGCACGGGCTGCCTGTCGTCAGCGAGGTCCTCGCCGTCGAAGATGTGCCCGTCTTTGCCGAGCACGCCGACATGCTGCAGGTCGGGGCGCGCAACATGCACAACATGCCGCTGCTGAGGGCGCTCGGGCGTTGCGGCCGACCGGTCCTGCTGAAGCGCGGCTTCGGGTCGACCATCGACGAGCTGCTGCATGCGGCGGACGCGGTGCTCGCCGAAGGCAACGAAGACGTCGTCTTGTGCGAACGCGGGATCAGGACCTTCGAGGGTGGCGTCCGCTTCTCGCTCGACCTGTCGGCGCTCGCCCTGCTGCTCGAGCGGACCCGCCTGCCAGTCGTGGTCGACCCGTCACACGCGGCTGGGCGGTCGAGCCTCGTGCCTGCGCTTGCGCGGGCCGCTCTCGCGGCTGGCGCCGACGGGCTCCTCATCGAGGTCCACGACCAGCCAGCGGAGGCGCTGTCCGACAAGGAACAGGCCCTTGACCTCGAGGCCTTCGATGCGCTGATGCGACAGCTCGGGGCGATCGCCGGGGCCATGGGGCGTTCATTGACCGCACCTGCTCCGAGGCCTGAATGACAGGCTCCCCGCCGCTAAGAACCTCGCTCGGCGAGGCCGTCCGGGCGCTCTGGGCGCGCGAGGACGCTAGCAGCTGGCCGCGTTTCGTGGTCGCCGAGGGGGCGTCTGCACGCATCGCTTCGGGGTCGGTCACCGGGTTCACGGCGCCGCTCACGACGCCCATCGGTCCCGCCCTGCGAGCGGCGGCCGGGCTTGGCCCGCTGGTCGTAGGCGCAGCACGCTTCGCACCGCTCGACCCGGGTGAAGCCCCGGACGCTGGGTTCGCGCCCTTCGGCGGCGCATGCTTCTTCGCGCCCCGGGACCACCTGCAGGTGTCGCTCTTGCCGCCTCCCGGCCTCCGCGTCCGGCCGGCCTCCCTGCGACCCGAGGCCGTGGCCCGATATCGGTCGGCGCTGACGACGGCGCTCGGGGCCATCGCGGGCAACGTCCTCACCAAAGTCGTACTCGCGCGCAGTTTTCTCCTGACCGACGTCGCGGGCGCCCCGCTCGACCTTCGCGCTGCGGTGCCCGAGTTGCTTGATGCGCTGCACGCCGCCGCTGGCGCGACCGCGCGGGTCTTCCTGCTCGCCCCGACCCCCGACGCGATCTGGTTGGGCGCCACCCCCGAACGGCTCGCCCGAGTCGAGCCAGGGTTCGCGGAGACCGAGGCTGTCGCGGGGACGTGCCGCCTGCCAGGCCAGGAGGCCGGCGCGGACGCGGCGGTCGCCGCCCTGACCCGTTCCGACAAGGACCTGCGGGAACACGCGGCCGTGGTCGACCACCTGCGCGCGGCGCTCGGACGGCTCGGCGCCGACCTGTCCCCGCCGGGCGCCGCACCGACTGTGCGGCGTCTCCCGGGCCTCGCGCATCTCGTGACGCCGCTGACGGCTCGGCTCGCCGAGGGCACGACGCCGACCGAGGTGGTCGCGGCGCTGCACCCGTCGCCAGCGGTCAACGGCACCCCGTTCGAAGCCGCGCGGGACCTCATCGCCGCGGCTGAGGGGTTCGACCGAGGCGTCTATGCCGGGCCCATCGGGTTCTTCGAGGGGGGCCGCGCGTCCTTCGACGTCGGGCTCCGCGGGGCGCTGCTGACAGCGGGCGGGGTGCGCGTCTTCGCGGGGGCTGGCGTGGTGGCTGGGTCGACGGTGTC
>SYAK01000332.1 GCA_005788935.1 Pseudomonadota bacterium | reverse complement strand
GGTCTCGTGGGGCCGCTCATCGACGGTGGTCGTCGGCAGGCCGAGGTGGCACGGACGAAGGCGGCGGTCGAGGAGGCGCTCGAGGTCTATGCGCAGGCGGCCCTCGTCGCGATCGTCGAGGTTGAGGACGCGCTCGTTCAGAGCCTGCGTCAGGCCGAGCATGTCGCGGCGGTGCGCGAGCAGCTGCGTGTGGCCCGTCTTGCGCAGGCCGAGTCGGAGGCGCGGTACCTGAACGGGCTCGCCAGCTATCTCGAGGTCCTGACGACGCAGCGGTCCCTGCAGCAGGCCGAGGTGGCCCTCCTCGCGGCTCGTCGTCAGGCGGCGAGTATGCGGGTGCAGCTGCACCGGGCCCTTGGCGGCGGCTGGGAGGCCATCGCGGCCGTCCAGGCCACACAACCTGACACAAGGTCGGCTCAAGAGCCTCGAGACGCATCAACTGACGCAATGTCAAAGAACGCCGCGGAAGTCGGCGAGGGCAGGGGCGAGCAATGAAGTGGCGGTCGATCCTGTTGAACGGCGTGTTGCCGGTCGTGGTGATGATCGGTGCGGTCGCGGCGATCCGAGGGTTCATGGCGTCTCGCCCCGAGCTGCCGCCAAGCCCGCAGGAGAAGCGCGGGCAGGTCGTGCAGGTCGAGGTCGCCGAGGCGGCTGTCCGCGGGGCCTCGGTCAAGGCGGTTGGGCGCGTAAGGGCCGCTCGCGAGCTGGCGCTGACGCCCGAGGTGCAGGGCCGTGTCGAGGAGCTCCACCCCGGCCTCGTTGTCGGCGGCCTGCTGAAGGCCGACGCGGTCGCCCTTCGTGTGGACCCTCGGGCCTTCCGGATGGCGGTGGCGCAGCAGGAGGCGAGCGTCGCCGCGGCACGTGTCGACCTCCAGCTCGAGTCGGGCCGACGGGTGGTCGCCGAGCGCGAGTGGTCGCTGCTCGAGGGTGAGCTGAAGCCCACGGAGGACGGCAAGGAGCTCGCGCTCCGCAAGCCGCAGGAGAAGCTCGCGCAGGTTCGGGTCGCGGCCTCCCAGGCGGCACTGGCACGTGCGCGCCTCGATGTCGAGCGGCTCGAGCTGAAGGTGCCGTTCAACGCCATGGTCCGCGAGGAGCAGGTCGAGGTCGGGTCGTTCGTCGGCCCTCAGGCGTCGGTTGCGCGTATCGTCGGGACCGATCACTTCTGGGTGGAGGTCGCGGTTCCGCTCGAGGCGTTGCCGCGCATCGGCGCGCCAGCGCCGGGACAGGACGCCTCTGGCACACCCGTTACGGTGCGCCTCGCGGGCGAGTCCGCGGGCGGGACGTGGCAAGGCAAGGTGCTGCGGGTGCTCGGCGATCTCGACCCGATCGGGGCGCAGGCGCGGGTGCTCGTCGAGATCCCGGATCCGCTCGGACTCGCCTCGGGAGCGCGCCCCTTGCTGCTGAACGCCTTTGTCGAGGTGACGTTCGAAGGGGGCGCTGCGGAGCCAGCGGCCGACGCCTTGGTCGCTGTGACGCGAATTCCACGCAAGGCGCTACGTGAAGGCGACAAGGTGTGGGTCCTCGCGCCTGACGACACGCTGACCATTCGCGCGGTCGAGGTGGTGCTGCGCGAGGCGGACCATGTGCTGGTCGGCGAGGGCCTGAAGGCGGGCGAGCGCGTCATCGTCAGCCGTCTCGCGGCCCCGCTCCCGGGGATGCAGTTGCGGCTCCCGGCACCTTCGGATGCGCGTGCCGCCCCATTGGCCGAATCGGCTCCCGAGGCACCTGCGAACGCGCCCATCGCGGCGCCTCCGGCGAAGGCTTCGGAGGCGCCCGCGGACGGTGGCGGGGGTGGCAAGTGATGCCGCCAGGCGGACCTCCGCACCCCACCCATCTCCGCGGGTCCGTCGCGTGGATGGCCAAGAATCCCGTGGCTGCGAACCTCGCGATGCTGGCGTTGATGATCGGTGGTGCGCTCGCTGGGTCGTCACTGCAGCAGGAGGTCTTCCCCGAGTTCGAACTCGACATCGTCTCGGTGCGCGTGCCGTTCCCGGGCTCGACCCCGCTCGAGGCGGAGGAGATCGCGGTCTCTGTCGAACAGAACGTCGCCGGACTCGACGGGGTCAAGCGGGTCACTTCGACCGCGACGGAGGGGCTCGCGACGGTGTCGATCGAGCTGCTCGAGCGCGAGGACCCGCAAAAGGTGCTCGCCGACATCAAGAACGCTGTCGACCGCCTGACGACGCTGCCAGGCAGCGCCGAGCGGCCGATCGTCAGCCTGCTCGAGAGCCGGCGCGAGGTCCTGTCCCTGGTCTTCCACGGCGCTGTCGGCGAGGAGGCGCTCAAGCGCCTCGTCGAGGAGGCCCGCGAGGCCCTGAAGGCGCTGCCTGGCGTGACACTCGTCGAGACGGCGGCGGTGAGGCCTGCCGAAATCGGCATTGAAATCGACGAGGCGCGTCTCCGGGAGTACGGCCTCGGCCTTGACGAGGTGGCCGCGCGCGTTCGGCAGGGGGCGGTCGAGCTGCCGGGTGGAGCCATCCGCACGCCAGGTGGCGAGGTCCTCTTGAAGACCCGTCCGCGCCCCCGGACCGGAAGTGATTTCGCACAGATCCCGGTCGCCTCAGCGCGCGATGGCAGCCAGGTGCGGCTCGGCGAGGTGGCGCGCGTCACCGACGGTTTGGCCGACGTCGAGCAGAAGACCCTCTTCAACGGCG
Source organism: Pseudomonadota bacterium (assembly GCA_005788935.1). The sequence goes on along the minus strand of SYAK01000332.1, from coordinate 5,106 downwards.
AGCCAGCCGCGATGGTGAAGGTCTTCCGGGTCGGGCGGGAGACGCCGACCTCGGTCGCGACGGCCGTGAAGGGCTGGGCCGATGCGCGCCGGGCGACGCTGCCGGAAGGCGTCGGGCTCGCGGTCTGGAACGACCAGAGCGAGCTCTTCCGCGACCGCATGTCGCTGCTGACGAGCAACGCGATCTCGTCGCTGCTGCTCGTGCTGCTGGTGCTGGGCCTGTTCCTCGAGATGCGCCTCGCCTTCTGGGTGACGATGGGCATTCCCGTGAGCGTACTGGGCTCGTTCGTCGTGCTGGGCGCCGTCGACGTGTCCATCAACATGGTCTCGATGTTCGCCTTCATCGTGACGCTCGGCATCGTCGTCGATGACGCGATCATCGTGTCCGAGAACATCTGGACCAAGCGGGAGCAGGGGCTCGGGCCCATGCGGGCGGCCATCGAGGGATCGCGCGAGGTCGCGGTCCCGGTGACCTTCTCGGTTCTGACGACCATCGCGGCCTTCGTGCCGATGTTCTTCGTGCCCGGCATTTCAGGAAAGATCTTTGCGGCCATTCCCGCGGTCGTCGTCACGGTGCTCGCGGTCTCGCTCTTCGAGAGCTTCTACATCCTACCCGCCCACCTGAGCCATGACGCGCCGAAGCGCCCGATGCGCCACCATATGCGGCTCTGGGGGATCATCTTCGGGGTCGTGGGTCTCGTCGCAGGCGCGGCCTCAGGTGGTAATCCCTTGCTGGGCGCGCTCGCGGGTGCGCTCTCCGGATGCGCATTCCCGTGGGTTCTGAAGTGGATTGACGCGGGCATGGCGTGGCTGCGCGTCCGGGTCCTGAAGGGCTTCGACTGGCTCGCTCACGACGTCTACGGGCCGTTCATGCGGGTGGCGCTGAAGGCGCGCTACCTCACGGCCGCCATCAGCCTAGCCGTGATGGCGGTCTCTCTCGCGCAGTGTCCGGCCGGACGGTTGCGGTTCAGCCAGTTCCCGCGTGTCGAGGGCGACCTCGTGTCGGTCACGGCGACGTTGCCGTTCGGTTCGGCCATCGGCGACTCGGAGCGCGTGGCGCAGGGGCTCATCGAGGCCGCCCGCGCGGAACTCGAGGCGCGCGGTGGCGCGGGGACCATCAGCCGCGGGCTCTACGCCCAGATCGGAGGCGCGATGCCGACGATGGGCCCCGTCGTGGGCGGCGGGGGCTCTGGCGCGCACGTCGTGATGGTCCAGGTCCTTCTCGTCCCGAGCGACGCACGCACCTTCGGCGCCAACGACTTCACGGCTGGCTGGCGCGAGCGAGCCGGCAGTCCGGTCGGTGTCGAGACGATGGCCTTCCGGGGGTCGCTCGCGATGTCCGGCTCGCCCATCGACGTCGGTCTCGTCGGGGACGACATCCCCGCCATCGAGGCGGCGGCGGCGGACCTCGCGCGGGAGCTCGGGGCCTTCCGCGGTGTCAAGGACATCAACCCCGGATTCCAGAAGGGCAAGCCTCAGCTCGAGTTCTCGTTGACCCGCGTCGGTGAGGCCGCGGGTCTCACGGTCGCCGAGGTCGGGCGCCAGGTTCGCAGCGCCTTCTTCGGCGCGGAGATCCTGCGGCTCCAGCGCGGCACCGACGAGCTGAAGGTCATGCTGCGCCTGCCTGACGCCGCGCGCCGCACCGAGCACAGCCTCGAAAACCTGACGCTGCGGGCGCCCGATGGCCGCGAGGTCCGTTTCGACGACGCCGCCCAGGTGAGCCACGGCTACGCCAACACCGCCATTCGACGCGTCGATGGGCGTCGGACCATCTCGGTCACCGCCGACGTGGACCTCGCGCTGACGACGGCCAACGAGATCTACGCGAAGCTGCTCGCCCCCGACGGGGGCCTCGCGCGGGTCATGGAACGCCACCCCGGCCTCGCGTGGGAAGTCTCGGGCGAGCGGCGCGACCAGAACGAGTCGAACCAGAGCCTCATGAAGAACGGCATCTTCGCGCTGTTCGTCATCTACGCACTCATCGCCGTCGCGTTCCGCTCGTGGCTCAAGCCGCTCGCCGTGCTCTTCGTGGTCCCGATGGCGGCTGGGTGGGCCTTCGTCGCGCATCTGCTGCTCGGTTACGACCTCAGCGTCATCAGCATGATGGGTATCGTCGCGCTCGCGGGCGTCGCCGTGAACGACTCGATTGTCCTCGTCGACACCATCGCGGTCACGCTCGCGGAGGGGAAGGTCAGCGCGTGGGAGGCCGCCTCCACGGCGGGAGTCAGGCGCTTCCGGCCGATCTGGCTCACGTCGCTGACCACCTTCCTCGGCCTCGCGCCGCTCATCTTCGAGACATCGGTCCAGGCCAGGTTCCTGATTCCGATGGCGATTGCCCTCGGCTTCGGCGTCCTGTTCGCGACCCTCTCGTCGCTCATCTCGATCCCCGCCATCTACCTCGTGCTCGAGGACATCCGCGCCGCGCTCGGCCTCGGGCCGTCTATCTGGGTGCCGCACGCCCTCGAGGACGATGGGATCCTCCTCGAGGAGCCGCCGCCACCTGCATCGGTAGAGGCCCCGCGGCGCCTCCCGCCCGAGGACTCGACAGGCGACGCACACCTGCTCGATCCCCCGTCGGTCAGCTGAGATTTGCTTCAGATTTCGTAAGATTTTGGCGCGCGACAAGTGCTTGCTCCCCGAAGACTTTCGGGGCTAACGTCCCGCCGCCCACGAGGAGGCTCTGTCATGACTGCGACTGCGGCTCTGGACGCTCAAACAACGCACGGTTCCAACATCCGGGATGCGCGTATCAGCGCGCTCCTCGTGGAGGACGACGAGCTTGCGGGTCGCGCGACCCAACATTTTCTCGCCGAGCACGGCGTGCCAACGACATGGGTCCGCGACGGGGCCGAGGCCCTCCGCGAGGCTGGTCGCAGGACCTTCGATGTGGTGCTGCTCGACCTCATCCTGCCCGGTCAGGACGGGCTTGACGTGTGTCGCGCGCTTCGTGGCAAGAGTGACGTCCCGATCATCATCCTCTCGGCCCGCAAGAGCGAGGACGAGCGGCTCAGCGGCTTCGATGCGGGCGCGGATGACTATGTCGTCAAGCCCTTCTCGCCGCGCGAGCTCGCGTCGCGCATGCTCGCGCTCGTCCGTCGGGTCCGTGGCCATGTCGGGCCTTCGCGCCCGCCTGTCACGGTGGGTGACTTGCATCTCGAGCCGGCAACGCTCTCGGCAATCCGTGCAGGGCGTCACCTCCACCTCACGAGCCATGAGTTCAGCCTGCTCTACGCGCTGGTCGCGCGTCGTGGCAAGATCGTGTCGCGCGAGCAGCTCATCGAGGCGGCAGGCGGAACGCTCGACGCATCCATCGAGCGTTCGGTCGACGTTCACGTCAGCCGTCTGCGCCAGAAGCTCGGGGACGATGCGCGCCATCCGAGCCTCCTGAAGACCGTGCGTGGGGCGGGCTACATGTTTGTTGGCGTACCGCAGGAGACGGTGGTACCGGTCGCCTGACGCGTCCTCGTCCGAACGACCCCGGCCCGAGTCAGCATCCGCGGAGCGAGTTCGGACCTGACCCCCGAGTTCGGACCTGACCCCCGAGTTCGGACCTGACCCCCGAGTTCGGACCTGACCCCCGAGTTCGGACCTGACTCCCTAGCGCGTACTTCGCGCAGGGGTTCGTTGGCGTTCATTGGCCAGGGACGCCCCGGCCGGCAAGGCGGGGCCCTCTCGTTCAGGGGGCTGGCGCGACCCCGGGCTTTGCCACGTCACAGCGCTCGAGGTCTGCGGGGGTCCTCGCAGCGAGGCCGCAGGCGACAACCGAGGCCGGCACCTCGGAGACGCAGTGCTGGGTCATCGCCGCGAGGTTGGTGCGCATGCGGGCACGCATCTGCTCGGCCTGCGCGGGTGGGGCGCCTGCGGCGTTCAGCGCGACGAAGTGGGCGAGAAACTTCTCGCAGTCCGCCTGCGTGGCTGGGGTGCCGGCAGGAGCCTTGGGGCGGTCCTGGCTCAGCAGGTTGGCCTGCTCGTGGCACTTGTCGATGCCTTCGAGGTTCGCGGCGGTGAGCGAGCAGCGGATGACCGATGCGGGGGCCTCGGCCATGCACTGGCGGATGATGCGTTCCTGCTGCGCGGCCTTCTCGCTGTCGCCAGGCTTACTCTGTGCGCTGCGGGCTTCGGGCGGGACGCGCGCGGCTGTCAGCGCGTCGAGCTTCTCCACGAAGGCGCGGCAGTCGGCCTCACTGGCCTTCTCGCCGGCCTTCCCGTCGCCATGCGGCCCCTCCGCGGCATGGTCATGCCCGGCGTGGTCGTGTCCGGCATGGTCGTCGTCGGGGGCGCGCTCGCCCACGGGCGGGGCGGCCCCGTTCGGCCCGCAGGCCTTGACGTCCATCAAGGTCTTTGCGCCGCGCACGCACGCCACGGTGGTGCGCGGGATCTTCGACTGGCAGCGCCCGACGAACGCCTCCCGTCCAGAACGCATGGTCTCGAGGATCGTCGGGGCCTCGGCGACCTTGCGGTCGGTGAGCTCCTTTTCGGTCATGACGAAGACGGCGTCTGCCATCGCCTCACATTCGGCCTTGGACGGCCGCTCGGACTCCGGGAGGTCGGGCGCCACGGGACGCTCCGGTGTGGCCTTTGCGTCGGCGGCGGGGGCCACCACGTCCGGCGTGGCGGACTCTGGCGGCGCCTCCGGCTTCCCGCAGGCGGCGAGCGCGATGGCGGACAGGACCACGGACAGTCGGGTGAGAGACCTCATGCATCGCTCCTCGCGCCCTCGGCGCGTCCTTCAGCAGCCGCAGCGTCATCGGGCGCCGCGGGGGTTCCGTCATCGGTGGCTGGACTGGCCACGGACTCGACCAGACACAGGCTCGCGTCATGGGCCTCGACCGGGTGGACGGCGATGTGCGCCCGCCCCGACTCGTGGCCGACGTCGAAGGCCCGGTCGGCGTGGCCGTGCAACGCCTCGCCAGCGAAGTACCGCCTGGCTTCGCCGCCGGCGCGCGTCCCGAAAAATGCGAGGCCGGGCGCATTGCCAGCCACGATGCGGCCGTCGTGGTGGATGATCGCGGCGGGGTGGGGCAGGTGTTCGAGCGTCGTGACGAGGGAGGCCCGGATGGCCGCCTTCCCGGTCTCGACCCGCCCGGTCTGCAGGCGCTTCATGTCG
>SYAK01000331.1 GCA_005788935.1 Pseudomonadota bacterium | reverse complement strand
GTGCGGATGGCCGCGACCCGGGCCGCCACGCACCTGCCGGGGGAGGGTGTCGACGCGCACCTGCTCGCGGCCTCCCGGGACACCACCCCAGAGGTCCGCCGCCGCGCCCTCGAGGCCCTCGCGGACCGTCGCGCGCCGCCCACCACCTGGTCCGCTATCGCCGACCGCTGGGAGGCGCGCACCGACCATGACGACCTCGAGGTCACGTGGCTCCTCGCCGTCGACGCAGAGGCGGCCCCGGCCGGTGCCGAAGGGGCTCGCGCGCCCGCGCCCCGGCTCTCGCTGGCCCAAGTCCGACGCATGCTGACGGCGGCGCGGCGCTCCGAGCGCTTGTCGGACCCGGTTCGGGCGCGTCTCGAGGATTGGCGCGACCGTCAGCCCGCGCCCTGAACCTTGCAGCGGCGCCATGTCGAGGCGCCCGCGTGCAGGTCACGGCTTTTCGGGCCACCTTCAGGTCGCGGACGCCGCCGTTTCGGCTGGCATCGCGTCGGCCTCCGCGCTATGAATGAGCATTAATTCGCCGACCGGACCGCCTTGCGCCTCCGCCTCGTGACCAGGAAAAGCCCCATGCGTGCCATCCGTGCCCTCTCCCGCCCCTGCGTCCTGCTCGCCGCGACCGCCGTGCTCGGGGTGGCCTGCGACAACGGCGAAACGCCGCCCGTGACCGAACCGACCGACGAGGTCTGCGCCAACGTCGTCGACGACGACGGGGACGGGGACGGCGACTGCGCCGACAGCGACTGCGCCACAGCGCCAGGCTGCGTGGCTGCGGGTACCGAGGACTGCGCCGCGGAGGGTGATGAGGACGGAAATGGGGCCGCCGACTGCGCGGATGACGCCTGCGCCGCGACCCCGGCCTGTGCGGCGAGCGGGGCCGAGGACTGCGCGACGCCAGGCGACGAGGACGCCGACGGCGCGGCCGACTGCGCCGACACCGACTGCGCCGCCGACTCGCTCTGCCTCGCCCCCGAGGCCTGCGACGGCGGCCTCGACGAGGACCGCGACGGCCAGATCGACTGCGCCGACCGCGACTGCGAGACGGACCTCGGCTGCCTCGCGGCCACACCCGAAGATTGCAGCAACGGGCGTGACGACGACGGCGACGAGGCTCTCGACTGCGCCGACAGCGACTGCAGCGGGGCGTCCGCCTGCGCCGTGACCGACGAGCGCGTCTGCGACGACGGGGCCGACGATGACGGTGACGGCGCGGTCGACTGTGCCGACAGCGACTGTCGCCGTCCAGGCGTCTGCGGCTTCACGACCGAGGTTTGCAATGATGGCGCCGACAACGACGGCGACGGGCAGGCCGACTGCGCCGACGCCGACTGCCCGGCCTTCCTGCCAGGCTGTCGCCCCGAGCGCGAGGTCGCCTGCGCCAATGGCGCCGATGACGACAGCGACGGCGCGCCAGACTGCGCCGACAGCGACTGCGAGGCGGCGTGCGCGGGTGGTCCAGAGGACTGTGACGACGCGGCCGACAACGACGCCGACGGCAAGGTCGACTGTGACGACCTCGACTGCCGCCGCGCTCAGAACTGCGCCACTGGAGCGGTCGAGGCCGCGCGCCGCGCGCCTGAGACATGCGGCAACGGCGTCGATGACAACGGCGACGGACTCGCGGACTGCGAGGACGCGATGTGCGTCGACACGCTCGCCTGCCGCCCGCGGACAGCCGAGGTCTGCGACAACGGGCTCGACGACGACGCCGACGGGCGCATCGACTGCGGTGACCTGAACTGCCGCCTGAGCCTCGCCTGCGCGGGCGAGGATTGCGATGACGCGGCCGACAACGACGGGGACGGGGCGGTCGACTGCGCCGACATCGACAGCTGCCTCGGCGACGCGGCGTGCCCGGTGCAGGCTGTGTCGAACGCCAACTGCCCCGCCTCGCCTGACGAGGCCTTCTGCCTCGCGGGCCTCGAAGACGCGGCGCTCGGGACGGCGCCCCCACCGTCAGGTGGCACGTCGGGCGCGCTCGCGAAGGTCTTGAAGGGCAGCTATTTCTGCCCCGCGGTGCAGAGCGCGTGCGCGACCCTCCTTGGCGATCGGCTCGCGGCGGCTGCCGCCTCGTTGCCCGAGGTCGAGACGTGGGTCGACGCCTACGCGCTGACGCCCGCTGGGGCCTCGGCCACGACGGCGACGCCGCGGTATTTCGACGCCGGCTTCCTCGACGCAGCGCTCGCGCCGGTCATGACGCGGCAGCAGGAGGCGAGCTTCGAGACCTCGGTCGAGGAGCGGCTCGCCAACACCCGCGAGACCCGCTGGGAGAGCGCCCCGGCGATGAGCGCGTGCGCCGAGTTCACCTACCAGCTGCATCACGACTACCACCGGTACCTCGCGGCCGAGCGCTCGCGCAGCCCGCTCGACTGGGCGATCTGGGCGGCGGATCCCGCCAACGCCGGGACCGACGGCGCCATCGTCGCGCGCCTCGCGGACGGCCGCGCGCTCCGCGCCCTGACGTCGGACAACGCCTGGCCGGGGATTCAGCCAGCCGAGGTGCCGTTCTATCGCCTCGGCGTCGTGTCCGGGCTCCCGGGGGCCGAGACGTGGCGCAACCACTACCACGCGCTCCAGACGGCCGAGCTGGCGATGCTCGCCGCGCGGTCGCCGACCCTCGAGCGGCGGCTGAAGGTGGGCCGGGAGGTGAAGTTCGAGGACAGCTGGGTGCGCCTGCAGACGGTCACGATGGCGATGGCGGACCACGACCCGACGCTCATGACCGTCCACGCGCTGCGGCGGCGCCGCTTCCAGGACCTGCTGAGCGAGCGCCGGTCGCTCCGCGCGACTGTCGTGGCGAGCTGCCCGGGCTTCGCGTATCCGGGCGACGGCACGTGCTCTCCCATGTGGGAGACCCGCCTCGCGAGCACGCTTTCGGCCCTCACGGCGGTGGACGCGCGGCTTGTCGACGCCCTCGAGTGGGCGGCCGACAACGGATGCCTCGCGCCAGCGAGCCCCGGGTCGGGGCCGGGCTCACTCGGCGGGTTTCGCCGTGTGTGGCCCGCGACCGCCTGCGACTGGGCGCCCTCCGATGTGCACGCGACGCTGCGGTCCTCGCTCGAGCCCTCCGTCAGGCGGGATCTCGCCCGCTGCGCCCAGTCCGAGGACGGGCTCACCGCGGTGCAGTCCGGGACCCTCACCTATCGCGACTGCAGCGGCAGCTCCCTGACCGCGCCCCGGTCGGTCGGGGCGGCTCAGGCGAGCAACGAGATCCTGCTCGCCCAGCTCTTCAACACAATGGACGAGGCCCGCTCGCGGGCGCTCGCCTGCACCCTCGAAGACGTCCTCGCCCTTGACCCCGAGCGGCGGCCGCGGCTCAACCAGGTCGCGAGTGACCTCGAGGTCCGCGGCAGCGCCTCGACGGTCCGCGTCCGCCGCGACATCCTGTTCGACCTCGGCGTGACCTCGGCTGGCGGGACCGACGTCAGCGCGAACCCCCACGCGATGGACCCGCACGCGGCGGGGCTCTTCGAGCTCGCGGCCGACGTCTTCGGGGTGAACCTGCCGATCGTGACCTTCGAGGCGCAGCTGAGCGTCTCGCGCGACCTGCACTTCGCGGACTTCGAGCTCTTCGGGGACGACCTCATCGTCCTGACGGCGGGCGAGGACCGCGGCGCTGGCAGCTGGAGCGGCAGCCCGAAGTGGGAGTTCGCCAACCCCGTCGCTGAGGCCGACAAGGAGCACGGCGTCGAGAAGGGCGCCAACCTGAACATCCTCGGCGTGCCGATCACGGTCTTCGCGGGCGTCTCGGGCGCCTTCGGCTGCCGCGTGGACCTCGATGCGACCTCGGGCCCCGCGACCATCTCGCCGTCGATGGGCTTCCCCGCCACGACGCTGTCCGCGGGCCTGACGCCATACCTCCGCATCCGCGCCTATGGCGGTGGCGGCTTCGGCTGGACGGGCGTCAGCGTCGGGCTGCGCGGGACCGTGACGCTGCTCGAGGCGGAGTTGCCAGTCACAGGAACCGTCGCCTACACCGGCGGCAAGAGCGGCAACCTCGCGATCGGGACGAAGGCGGTCGTCAACCTCCACACGCTCGAGGGGCGCCTCGAGGCCTACGCCGAGGCCTTCGGGCTCGACTACTCGGTCGTGCTTGACCGGTGGCCGGGCTACGGCTGGTCGAAGACGCTCTTCGATGCGTCGGCGAGCTGGCCGATTGGCGACTGGGCGGCGGTCTGCGCGGTGACCGACTGCGAGTGAGGCCGTGCCGCGGGCTTCAGCCGTTCATGCGCTCACGCGAACGGATGGCTGAAGCCGCGCGCTATCGGCGAGCGCAGCGCCGCGGCGGCCGCGTCATTCGTTCAGGCGCATGGATGCATGAAGCCGCGCGCGAGCTGCCAGAGCAGGGCGGCGTTGGCGGCGGGCATGGGCAGGGCGAGCAGGGCGGTGCGGTCAAGCCACGCGAGCGCGTCGGACGCGAGCGGCCCCGGCTCGCCGTGGGCGTCGGCGAGCGCCACGTGGAAGCACAGCAGCAGCAAGGCCTTTGCGGGGCGTGTCGCGCCGTCGGGCCGCGTCTCGGCCGCGTAGACGTGGTGGCTGAAGGAGAGCGGGCGGCATTCGGCGGGTGAGAGCCCGACGAGGCCGAGCTCTTCGGAGAGCTCGCGGACGAGCGCCTCGGCGGGGGCCTCGCCGGGCTCGACCTTGCCGCCCGGCAGCTCCCACGCACCCGGGAGATGGGTGCTGTCGGCTGGGCGCTTCGCGACGAGAAAGCGCGTCCCGGGGCCGTCTCCGCGCGTCAGCAGGCCGACGACGACGAGGGTGGGGGAGGCGGTGGCGGTGGCGGTCATGGCGGCCCCATCAGGATGAACGGCGCCCAGTGGGCGGGGTGGGCGAGATCGGCCGTCGCGAGCAGCGCGCGCTGGCCGGTGGCGAGCGCTGTCCGGTAGGGGAGACCGTCGCGGAGTGCCCCGTAGAAAGCCGTCATCAGGGTCGCGGTGGCGCGGTCGTCGACCTGCTGGAGCGTCGCGAGCACCGAGTGGACGCGGCCGAGCTGGAACTGGTAGGCGAGCCCCGCGACCTCGAGGCCCGAGCTGTCGGGGGCCGCGGCCGTCTCGCAGGCCGAGAGGACGACGAGCTGGGTCTTCGACGGGTTCAGCGCCGGGATGTCATCGTAGTTCAGCGGGGCGTCCGCGAGCACGATGCTGCTGACCTTCGGGTTCTTCGGGTCGAGGCGACCGTGGGTCGCGAGGTGAAGCACCTCGTAGCCCGGGACGCGCAGCTTCTGCCGAAGGGCCGCCTGACTCGCCTGCGGACCTTCGAGGATGGCGGCCTGCGGCAGGATGGCGCGGACGCCGGCGAGCTCGGTCCAGGCGCCAGGCAGGGTGCCGTCGGGGTCGACGAGGGCCATGAGCCCGAGGTCCGCGGAGGTCTTCGGCGCGCCCTCGGCGAACTTCTCGCGGTCGAGCGCGGTCACGTGGACGACGTCGGTCTTCTCGACCACCCACGCGGCGCCGTCGTGCAGGGCGGCGAACGGGATGTAGCGCAGCAGACCGGTCGGGCTGACGACGAGGGTCTTCGGCGTGCCGATGGCCTCGAAGGCGGGGGCGAGCAGGGCGGCATACAGCCGCTTTGCGGTCGCGCGGGCCCGTGTCAGCGAGGCCTGCCCGCGTGCACCTGCCGCGCCCTTCGGGTCGAGGTCGCGGAGGAGGGCGAGGGTCAGGTCGCGCAGCTCGGCGGGCGGGAGGTCGATCGGGTAGTGGGTCAGGGTGTCGCGGGTCAGCGCGAAGACGACCGCGCCGTCCTCGAGCATCACGGGGGCCACGACGAGCACGCCGTCGGCGAGGTAGGCCTGCAGCTTCTCGAGGTGCAACGGACGGACGGCGTACACATCAAAGGCGGTGTTATTGTGATCAAGTTGCGACATGAATGTAGCACGTTTCTTGCGGGTCTCAGCGAGTAGCGCGTCAAGCTGTCGAATTTTCAGGGCGTTCTTTCCGGGGTCGCCAAGGGCCTCGTCAAGCATCCGCTGCAGTCGCCGCTCCTGCACGTCGAGCTCGATGGCGAGGGCCCCGCTCCCGTCTCCGCTGCTGTGCGTGAGCCCGCGGAGCTCGGAGAGCTTGCTGCGTTCGAGGTACTGGAAGGCCGCGTCGACCCGCCCGCGCGCGAGCAGCAGGCGGACGAGCAGCCGGTAGACCTCGACCTTGTCGGGGGCGAGCAGGGCGGCCGAGTCCTCGGGCAAGGCGCGGTCGCCCTGCTCGATGGTCCGGACGGCCTCCTCGAGCAGCGCGATGGCCGCATCCCGCCGGGCGGCGTCCTTTGCGAGGAGGCGGGCGCGGTTGAAGAGCGGCTCCCACGG
>SYAK01000330.1 GCA_005788935.1 Pseudomonadota bacterium | reverse complement strand
CCTGGACCCCCCCCGTCTTCACGACGACGACACGCGTCCGCCGCGTCGTGACGGACGGCGTCTGCGCGACCGACCCCACCACGGCCCCCGCGACGGCGCCACTCACGGTGACAATCGCAGCCCCGCTCGAAGCGGGCGAGGTCGCTGCGTCCCAGGCGCTGTGTGCGGGAGAGGCACTCGTCGCCTTCTCGAGCGAGCGGCCCGCGACCGGCGGCCTGGGCACGCTGTCCTACCAGTGGTACGCGCGCACGGCGGGCACGAACTTCGAACCGGTCTCAGGCGCCACGTCGCTCGTCTGGAGCCCGACCGAGGTCGACGAGACGACCGAATACCTTCGCCGGGCGACGAACCGGTGCGGGACCGCCGATACGGCGCCGCTGGAGGTCGAGGTGCGTGACCCCGTGGCGCCCGGCTCGCTTGGGTCCACCATCACGCTCTGCAAGGGCGCCGGCGCACCACGCATCGAGCCGACCGCCCCGACAGGCGGTGGTGGCGTCTACAGCTATCAGTGGCAGGAGTCCATCGATGAGACGGCCGGTGGCTTCCAGCCAATCCCGGGCGAGAACGGCGCGACCTACAAGCCGACGGATACGAGCGTGTCGCGCTGGTACCGCCGCGTCGTGACCGAGTCCACGTGCTCGACGGTCATCGACAGCGACCCGTTGCTCGTCGAGGTGACGAGCGGCACGCCCGGTGAAATCGCGCCCGAGCAGATGGATGTGTGCCCTGGCGCCCCGACCCCGACCATCCGCAGCCTCAGCCCCGGGCTCGGCGGCGGGCGCCTCACCTACGCCTGGGAGACCGCGACCGATGACAAGATGTGGGCCCTGGTCAACGGCGCAAACGACGAGGACCTCCCCGGCACGGGCACCCTGAGCGTCCCGACCAGCTGGCGACGCATCGTGACCCACGACTGCGGCACGCAGACGACCGAGCCCGTCACCGTCACCATCCGACCAGCCGTCGACACGCGCCCATCGAGCGCCATCGCGACCCCCCTCTCGACCATCTGCGCGACGAGCCGCCCACCACTCCTGTCGGTAATCGACGCATCCAACAACATCTACTCGCCATCACTCCCCCCGAGCCAGGCCTTCGCATGGCAACGCGAGCGCGGCAGCCGCTGGGAAGACATCGAAGACGCCAGCACCGCGAGCTGGCAGCCGGAGTCGCTCACCGCCACCACGCGCTTCCGGCGCGTCATCCGGGACCGCATCTGCGGCTTCGAGCAGGCCTCGGCGCCGGTCACCGTGACCGTCGTCAACACGATCTCCCCTGGCACCATCGAAGCGAGCCGGCCCACGAGCTGTGCGGCCACCGGGACCACCAACGAGCTGCGGCAGGTCACGGCGGCGTCCGGGCCGGGTGAAATCACCTACACGTGGCAGCGTCGCGTCGACCCCGCGGACTGGCAGACCATCACGGGTGCCACCGGGACGACCTACGCCGCCCCCACGGGCAGCCCGAGCAGCATCACCTATCGCCGGGTCGCGAGCGACGCCTGCGGCACCGCCACGTCGAACGAGGTGATCGTGCAGGCGCTTGGCGGGGTCGACGGCGGCGGCGTCTCACCCCTCACCCAGACCGTCTGCTACGGCCAGCCCGCGCAGACCATCCAGTCCACCCGCGCCGCGAGCGGCGTCGGAGTCCTCGCCTACCTGTGGGAAGAGACGTCCGACCCGGCGTCGAACGCGAGCCGCAACTGGAAGCCGACCTCGACCACCAGCGCGAGCTTCACGCCGCCGACGCTGTCCGGGACGTCGGGGGCCCCTTCGGTGAGCACGCTGACGAAGTACTATCGCCGCCGCGCCACCTTCGGCGGCTGCAACGGGCAGGCGGTGCTTGCCACCGAGGCCGTGGCCGACTACGGGGTCTGCACCATCGGGGGCCTCTGACGGCTCGCAGGCGACCTCTCCCCCGCTCGCCCCGCGCAAGCCCGCCCGCGGCGCCCGCTCGCCCCCCGGCTGCGCAGGCTTTCACAGAAACCTGAACGCCCCCGCGAGCCGCCCGCCGTCGGCGAACGGTGACTTGTCATGCGGAGCGCGGTGGTGTTCACTGCCCCGACGCCAGACCGGAGACGAACCCTTGCTGAAGCTGCGCACCCCTGCCCTCCTCGCGACCCTCGCCGCGGCCACCGTCGCCTGCGCGGGCGCCGCCTCGCACGCCGCCCCGCCTGTCACCGACCGCATCGTCGTGAACGACCGCGTCATCGACTACTCGGGCCCCGTGACGTTCGACCTGATCAAGCGGGCCCAGAAGCAGGTCCTCGACTTCGCCGCGCAGGGGGACGAGCCCATCTGGTTTCGCGTCAACAGCCCGGGCGGCTCGGTCGACGCAGGCCTCATCCTCGTCGACACCATCAAGTCGGTGAAAGCCCCTATCCACTGCGTGGTCGAGTCGGCCGCCTACTCGATGGCCGCCATCTTCCTGACCTACTGCGACAAGCGCTACGCGCTCAAGCACGCGACCATCATGCTGCACGAGGCGTCCTACGGCATGATGGGCGAGGACCCGAGCAACCGCGCTCGCCACGAGTTCCTGACGAAGTACCTCGACCGCATGCACGTCGAGATCGCCGGAAACATCAAGATGGACGTCAAGAAGTACCGCGAGCGCATCCGGGACGCGTGGTGGCTGCTGACCGACGAGGCCCTCGCGTCGAACATCATCGACGCGGTCGTCCGCGAGATGGCCTACGAGGAGACCCCGCTCGTCAAGACCGAGGAGAAGCGGGTCGTGACCGTGACGTCCGAGCGGCTCGAGCCGACCAAGGGCCCCGCCATCCCGAAGCGACGGGACTGAGCGGCCCCGCATGAGCACGGCCGAGCGCGGAGTCGAGCTGCGCGTGGGGCTGCTGGTCGCGATCTGCACCGGCCTCCTCATCGCCTTCATCATCGTGCTCGGTGGCGTGTCGACCGCCCCCGTGATGACGGTCTACCTCGACGTCGACACGTCGGCCTCGCTGAAGCCTGGCGCGCCTGTCCGCGTGGCTGGCGTCGACGCTGGCAAGGTCCGGGCGGTGGACTACCGCGGCGGCGAGGTCGATCCCGCGGTCAAGCGGCCCGTCTGGGTCCGGGTGACGCTCGACGTGGCAGACGAACGCGCGAAGACCCTGAATGATCGCGCGCGCTTCTACATCACGACCCAGGGCGTGCTCGGTGAGAAGTACGTCGAGATCGAGCCGTCGGAAGACGCTGGCGCAGCGCTTCAGGACGGCGTCGTCATGCGCGGCGAGCCGCCGCTGCGCCTCGAGGTCATGGCGCTCCGGACCGCGCGACTCATCGACGCCGTCTCCGGGATCATCCTGAAGAACGAAGCCGCGATCGACGGGCTCGTGAAGGACGCGGCCGCCACGATGACGACCGTCCGCAGCGCGGCCGAAAAGGTCGATCGACTGCTCGCCGACGGCGGCCCGAAGGTCACGGCAGCCCTCGACGAACTCGACGCCATCGAGGCCGAGCTGCTGACCGCCCTGAAGGGGCTCAACGCCGCGATCGGCGACGGCAGCGAGCTGCGCGGCGTCGTGACCCGCGTCTCGGGGCTCGTCGACGAGGTGCGGGGCGCGGTCGGACCCGTCGTGGCCGACGCGCGCGGGCTGATGGCCCGCTACGACAAGGTCGGCGCCACCGCGGACGCCCTGATGACGACCGCCTCGGCTGACATTCTGTCGGTGCTCGCCTCGGGCAAGGGGCTGCTCGCGGACGTGGCGGCGGTGGCTGCGGGCATCAGGAAAGGCGAAGGCACCATCGGCGCGTTGCTAGCAGACCGTGAGATGTACGAGGATGTGCGCGAAATGATGAAGGACTTGAAGCGCCATCCATGGAAGTTCATCTGGAAGGAATGACGGGCCTCCGACGCTGACTCAGCGTCGCGCGAGGCGCGCGCGGACCGCGAGCTGTCGCGCGAGCCGAGCTTCCGCGACGTCGTCGGACACTGCCGCGGGCGCGGTCTCCGCACGCGCGGTCTCCGCGTGCTCGGGACGAATTCGCGGCGCGACGGGCTGGTCGTCCGCTTCGGTGCGCCGACGCGGCGTCACCACGGACTCCGCAGACGCGCGGCCCCCTCGCACGCGCGCCTGCGGCGTCACCACGGACTCCGCAGACGCACGGCCCCCTCGCGCGCGCGCCTGCTCCGTCGGAAGCTCGGGCGCGGCCCCGGTCGCCGGGCTCGGAGGTGCGGGCGCGGGTCT
>SYAK01000329.1 GCA_005788935.1 Pseudomonadota bacterium | reverse complement strand
GAGGCGAGGCGCGACTCGGGACCGCGTGCGAGGCCAGCCCCGGCCGTGTGGCGCGCGAGGAGCGCCTGCTGCGCCCGCAGCCCGTGCGCCGTCCGCGCAGGCTGCCCGTGACCGAGCCGCCGCCAGACGCCATCCATGTCGAGGGTCCAGGCGTCGACCGCGTCGGCGAGCGGCAGGGCGAGGGCCTCGTCGAAGAGGCGCGCAGCGAGCGCCGGGTCGGAGACCGGGAAGCAGACCTCCACACGCCGATGCAGGTTGCGCGGCAGCCAATCGGCCGACGCGAGCCAGATGCCGCCGTGCGCGAAGGCGTAGACGCGGGCATGCTCGAGGAAGCGCCCCACGATCGAGCGGACCCGGATGCGGTCACTCAAGCCTGGCATTCCCGGGCGCAGCGTGCAGATCCCGCGGACGACGAGGTCGATTTCCACCCCCGCCATCGACGCCCGATAGAGGGCCTCGATGAGGCCGGGATCGGCGAGCGAGTTCATGCGGGCCTTGATCCACGCAGGCCGACCCTCGCGGGCCGCGTCGATCTCGGCGTCGATGAGCGTCATGAAGTGTGTATTGAGCGCAAAAGGAGCCGTCACGAGCTTGCGGGGCGGCGGCAGGCGCCCGAGCCCGGTCAGCTGCCGGAACAGCTCGGCCACGTCGAGGACGAGCTCCTCGTCAGCGGTCAGCAGGCCGAAGTCGGTATAGGCCGTCGCAGTCCTTGCGTGATAGTTGCCCGTCGAGAGATGCACATACGACCGCAGCCGCTCACCCTCGCGGCGCGTCACGAGCATGAGCTTGGCGTGGGTCTTTCGCCCGACGACCCCGTAGGCGACGTTGACGCCCGCGCCCTTGAGCCGCTGCGCCACGTCGATGTTGGCCTTCTCGTCAAAGCGGGCCCGCAGCTCGACGATCGCCGAGACGTCCTTGCCACGGCGAGCGGCCTCGATGAGGCTCTCGACGATGGGCGAGTCGCCGCCAGTCCGGTAGAGCGTCATGCGGATCGCGACGACGTGCGGGTCGCGGGCCGCCCGTTGGATGAAATCGAGGACGGGCTGAAAGCTCTGGTACGGGTGGTGAAGCAGCACGTCGCCGCCGCGGATGGCCGCGAAGACGTCGACCTCGGCCGCGAGGCGCGCCGGCAACCCGGGCAGGAACGGCGGGAACTTCAGGTGCGGCAGCGCGACCGCCCCGTGCAACGCACTGACGCGGTGCAGGTTGACAGGGCCGTTCGTCCGGTAGAGCTCGAAGGGCTGCAGGTCGAACTCCTCGAGCAGCAGGCTCGCGAGGTGGTCGGGCATCGTCGCCTCGACCTCGAGCCGCACCGCATCACCGTAGTCGCGCCGCGGCAGCTCGCCCGCGATGGCCATCAGGAGGTCCTCGACCTCCTCCTCGTCCACCCACAGGTCGCTGTTGCGCGTCAGCCGGAAGGCGTTGACGCTCTTGACGGTCATCCCTGGGAAGAGGGCGTCGATGTTCGTCTCGATGACGTCCGACAACAGCACGAAGTCCCACGGGCCGCCCGCCACCTCACGCGGCACCGGGATGATGCGGGCGAGGACGGCCGCGCCCGGGATAGGCACGATGGCGACGTCGGCGTCGCGCTCGAAGGCGTCCTGCCCCGACAACTCGACGATGCAGGTGATGCGCTTGTTGACGATGTTCGGAAATGGGCGCGCCGGGTCGAGGGCGGTCGCGCTGAGGATCGGCAACACGGAGGTGCAGAAGTGGGACCGCGCCCAGCCTCGGACCTCGGGCGTCCATTCGGCGGGCCCGAGGACCCGGATACCATGGTTGCGCAGCGCGGGCAGCAGCACCTCGTTCAGCACCCGGTACTGCTCGGCCACGAGGGCATGCGCCCGCATGGACAGCTCGCGCAGCACCTCGCGCGGGGTCCGCCCGTCAGGCCCGGGGTAACCGAGGCCGTAGGTCGCCTGCTGTCGGACAGCCGAGGCGCGCACCTCGAAGAACTCATCGAGGTTCGTCACGGAGATGGTCAGGAACCTCAGGCGCTCGAGCAGCGGGATATCCTCGCGCGTCGCCTGATGGATGACACGCTCCTGGAAGGCGAGGAGCGACAGCTCGGTGTTCAGGAAAAGGCCGGGGTTGGCGGTCGTGTCGCCCTCGGCTTGGGTCGTGTCATCCATGGGTCCTCATCGGGGACAGCGCGCAGAGGTTCGTCGTGGCAGACTAGCACGGCCCGCTTTGGCAGAGCCACCGCGACGACCCCGTCTTGACAAACTTTCATGATACCTGAACGCATCTGAATGAATAATTTCGGCACAATCGTGGTGGACTCCGGCATGTCGCGCCGAAGTTGCCTATCCGTCACCGTCCTGTTGCAGGGGGACAGCGCTCAGATGAGCCACGGCGTGGCCGAGGTCCGCGCCTCCGCCGCGAGAGACCGCGCGACCTGCCGGGGTCCGAGGTGCCGGCCGAGCGCGCCGCCAAGCGCGCGCCCGAAGCGCCCGAGCGGGCCTGACGGGGTCACGACCGCAACCGCGAGCACATGGGCCTCCTCGGCCCGCCGCAAAAGGTAGGCGTCCGAGGTCTCGACCGCGTCCACGAGCCCGAGCTCGAGCGCCTCGCTGCCGTACCACGTCTCGCCTGTCGCGACCCGCGCGAGGTCGAGGCGCGGTCGGTTGCGCGCGATCGCCTCCTTGAAGCGCTCGAAGGTGCGCGCGATGTCCTCGCGGAACTTGGCGCGTCCCTCGTCGGTGTTCTCGCCGAGCACGGTGAGCGTCCGCTTGAAACGCCCCGCGGTGTGAAGCTCGACGTCGACGTCGTGTCGCTTCAACAAGCGGTGAACGTTCGGGATCTGACCCACGACGCCTACAAACCTGTTCCTATGAAAACACAGAGTATATCT
>SYAK01000328.1 GCA_005788935.1 Pseudomonadota bacterium | reverse complement strand
GCGCTTCGACACCTCGGCGTGGCATTCCAGGCGGCCGATGACGCGTCCGACTTCGACGCCCGCAGCGGCGAGACCCCGCTCCAGGACCTGCGGGACGGCGTCCCGAATCATGCGGTCTTCGCGGCCTGCGCGCGATCCCCCGGGTTGAGGAGCTCGCTCGAGTCCGCGTGGCAGGGCCAGACCGATGCGGCCGCGTGGGTGGCGCTATCGGAGGTCGTGATCGCGACGGGAGCCCTCGAGGACACGCACGCGCTCATCGCGGCCGAGCGGCAGCTGGGACGCAGCCTGCTCCTCGAGGCGGTACCCGAGAGCGGGTCGACACGCCTGCGCGAGGTGTTGGCCTGGGCCGAGGCGTTGGCCGCCGCCGCCGCCCCGCGGGGTGGCCGGACGTCGCGTCCGGGGGCATGACATCGGGGGATGGGCATGGCATGCTGAGCGCTCACCTCGGGCGTCGAGCGCGAGGCGATGGAGGGCGGGATGCGGGGCTATGCGACGCGCGAGGATGAGACCGACAGCTTCGAGTCGCCAGGCACCCTGGCGACGTGGGAGGCTCTCGTCGTTGATGCGGTCGGAAATGTCATTGACTTCTGGCAGTTCAAGCGAAATCAGGGGCGTGTCTGGGCGCTGTTGTTCCTGCGCGGGCACGCGATGACGGCCGCCGAGTTGCAGGAGTCCCTCGGACTCTCGAAGGGCGCGGTGTCGATGCTCGTCCGAGAGCTCGAGCAGTGGGGTGTCATCGCGCGGGAGCGGAGCCCAGCGGACGCCGTGTGGCGCTACGAGGCGAGTCGCGACCTGATGCGCATGGTGACGGGCGTCATCGAGTCGCGGGAGGCGACGCTCGTGACGCGCGTCCGGCAGGACCTCGACCGGGCCGCCGTCATGGCCCGCGATGCAGGCGCCGCTCGCGAGATTCGGGCGCGGCTCGAGCGCATGCGAAAGCTCGCAGCCCTCGTCGAGCGTGCCATCTCGGCCTTCCTGAAGACCGCCCGCCTCGACTTCATCGGCGCCTTTCAGGTCCTCGGGGCACCCTGAGGCCTCAGGCCGCCTTGCGCCGCCGACCGAGCAGCGCGCTCAGGCTGAGCAGCCCGGTTGCAGTCGAGCCCCCGGTGCACCCGCTGTCGCCCGCTGGAGCCTCCTCGGCGCCCCCCGTTGTCGGACCTGCACTTCCCGTGTCCACGCTGCCCTCGGCATCGGCGGAGGCCACTGGGCTGACATCCGCGACGACCGACGCGTCCGCGTCTGCCGTGGTGTCGAGGCTGGCCGCGTCACCGGAATGGAGCTCCTCGCCCGTGGTGTCGGCCGGAGGCGGCTCGGGCTGACCGGCATCCTCGATCCCGGCTGTGGCGTCGCCGTCCGTCGTGTCGGCCTCATTCGGGAGCCGCGTGCATTTCTCGGCCCTGACGCCACACGCCCAGCCGTCGTTGACCGCCTCGCACCGGGCCGCACAGCCACCACCCGCGAGCGCCTCGCCGTCGTCGCAGACCTCCCCGGCCGCATCGTCGACCCAGCCGTCGCCGCAAGCCGAGGACATGCAGCTCTCGGGCGCATGTTCCCAAGGCACCTGGCCAGACGCGCACCCGCTGCGCTCGCATATCTCGAAGGTCTCGCCCGAGCAGTCGCTGTCCCGGCTCCCGCAGCCGCAGTCGCAGACGCTGTCGCCATACATGCGGGCCTCGCAGCGCCAACTCGGGGCGGCCGCGGCGGGGCGGGCGCCGGCGACGAAGAGGGGCGCGGAGAGCAGGAAAGTTGCGGCGATGAGGCGCATCGGGGCGGTCCTTGTAGGTGAGGGTGGGCTCATCGCCCGGTCTGGGGCGTCGCGATGAAGGCGAGCGTTGCGGCGACCTCGGCCACGACGCGCGGGCTGATGCTCGGGAGCGCGCCGAAGTAGCCGAACATGCGCTGGTTGCGGGTGTCCGAGTAGACGCCTTCGGGGGGGACGCCGGGTTCCCGGGCGAGAAAGGCCGCCGCGCCAGTCGCTACGTGGCAGCTTGCGCAGTCGAGCGTCGCGGTGTCGTGCTCGGCCGGGTCGAGGATTCGGGCGAGCGCGGCGCGGGCCTCGGCCTGTCCCGACGCATCGAGGCTCGCGCGTTCGCGGGCGCTCAATAGAGGTGCGAGGGCAGGTTCGAGCACCGGGGCGGGCAGGATCGTCGCGTCGAGGGTCTCGCGATGCCCGGTGCTCGTCAGGTGCTGCTCGGCGCGCGCTGGCACGCCAGGGATCCCGGACGGCCGAAGGTCGCCGGTCGCGGGGTCGCGCACCAGGCTCCCGAAGGTCCAGGCCTCGTCGGACGCATGCACGGCCATGAAGGTGACGCGCGACAGGCGCCTGGCCCCAATGTGTCCTCGCAGCAGGTCGGCCGCGGCCACAGCATCCGGCCGAGCGCCGATCGCGCCATCACCGCCGTGTGCCCGACGGAGGTTCGCGAGGTCCGAGACGAGCCTCAGCAGGGCCTCGGAGGGAACGGTATGGAATGCGTGAATTGTCGCGTCGCGCGTCACGGGGCCAGCCTCGCTGTCGATGACCGGCTGCAGCACGAGTCGCACCTGCGCCTCGCAAAGCGCCGTGGCGCCTCCCTCGCGGAAACACGGGTCGAGCCGCACGGCGACGACGGTGAGCGCCGCATACAGCGCGTCAGGCTCGTCCACGCGCGTCAGGGCGGGCACGCGATCAAAGACGTCACGCGGCAGGATGGTCCCGTGCGCCGCCACATCCGCTGCGCGGAGCCCCGCCTCCCGGAGTGTGTCGAGCGGGAGCAGGAAGGCCACGTCGACGGGCGCCAAGACCGCCTCGGCCACCTCTCCCAGGCTGTCGCCGCTCGTGTCGGGCGTGATGGCGTCCGAGCCCGACGCGTCGCAGGCGGCGAACCACACGGCGCACGCAATCCGTAGCCTGTGAGTGTAACGCCAGACGCCCTGACTCACGTGCACCTCACGGCCTGGCGGTGACCTCGAGTGACGCGGACCAGACCCGGCCGCCCTCGCCGCGCCCTGCGTCGCGGACACGGAGCGTCCATGCGCCGACCGCGGCCCCGCCCGTCAGCGCGGTGTGGCCGAAGCCGTCGATCGACAGCTCGCCCGTGTCCGTGGACGCGCCGGCCGCGGCGCCGTCAAAGACCGTCGCCGAGCGCCCATCGGGCCCCGCGAGGGTCACCTTCACGTCGGAGAGTCGCGGGTGGACGAGCAGCAGCGCGAGTCGCACACCCGCCGTCGTGGCACCGATTCCGCGGGCAGGCAGGGTCACGACCGTCTCCGCGCCTGCGGGCACCTCCACATCCGCCGCCGGGCCAGCGATGACGCGGTTGTGGGACTCGACGCACACACCAGCCCGTTCCGCGTCGGCGCTGCCGCAGACGAGGCCGTCGGCGGCTGGACAGCCAAAGTCGTCGAGCCACGGCGCGCACTGCACCCCTGCGCCAGCTTGCCGGGGCGTGGCCGGGGCATCGGCACACAGGCCGAGGCCGTCCTCGGGGGTCTGCCCAAGGCAAACCATCCCGGCGCCGCAGTCGGCGTCGGCCTCGCACCAACGCCGGCCCGGACCCCAGGTCACCTCGCACGTGGCGAAGTCCCCGTCGACGATGGTCGCGACGGGGGTGCGGCCGCCGAGGGGGAAGATTGCCCCGAAGCTGTTGTCGCCCGCCCCGACCTCCCAGGCGACGTAGGCGCCCCCATTCGACGCGTCCCAGAGCACCGTGCGGTTCGCGCGCCCTTCGTCGACCGCCTCGAGGGCCTCCGCGGCGGTCGTGACGTCATCGTAGGCGGTGGTCTTGACGGCCTCCACCAGCTGGGCCGCCGCGACGTCGTCGAGCTCGGCCGCGTCCTCGACGCGCCCACGCCCGACGATCACCACGGCCTCCGAGCGCCCCGCGAGGTCTGCGTAGCGCGTCCCGAAGACGCAGGCGTCCTCGCGCGACGCGCCCCAGGTTGCGACGGCGCAGGCGCTCGCGCTGGACCCGGGTTGCGCCTCGGCGCAGGCGAGGTGGACATCCCAGTCGCGCATCGCGTACGGGTCGTACACGGGGCCGTCGTCATCTCCGACGGGCGTGCCTTCCTCGACGGAGGCGGCGCAGGCCGTGATCGCGGCCGCTGTCGCCGCGTCGCAGCTCGCGTCCGGACCCTCCGGACCGTCGCAAGCGCCACTGT
>SYAK01000327.1 GCA_005788935.1 Pseudomonadota bacterium | reverse complement strand
CTCGCCGCCCTCCTCGACGTTGAGGACGAACTGCAGGACGACACGGGCCTGATGCGGCCAGCGCGGGTCAGGCGGGTGCTCGCCGTAGCCGACGAGATCGCGGGGGTACGTCATCGGTTGCGCCCTTTGAGTTTCATGGTGACGCGTGCCTCGGCCTCAGTCTTCGTGGAAGATCGGGTCGCGCGTCTTGATGAAGCGGGCGATGGCGTCGCGCCCGGCCTGGGTCAGGTGGCCGAACTGGAGGCCGAGGCCCGTCGGGAGGTCCGGATTCGGCGGTCGCCGCCAGCAGACGACGCCCGTGCTCGCCACCGTGCTGCCGTCGGGCAGCGTGAAGCGGAGGTCGACCTCGGTCCCGAGCGGCAGATCGACCTCGGTCGCGATGAAGATGCCGCCGTCGCTGATGTTGCTCGAGAAGCCCGAGAAGAAGTTGCTGTCGCTGTGGAGATCGACGCGCGCCTCGAGGCTCTTGCGGCGGTTCTGGCGGATGACGGGCGCGCTCTGGCCCGTCACGGGCTGCGCCCCGGCTGGCACGGCGGGGACGTCCTCGACCGGCGTCGGCGCCTCGGAGCGTCCACCCGACGGGGCGTTCGCGGAAGGTCGCGCCAGCTCGGGCGGCGCGGACCGTGGGGCTGGGGCTGGTGGCGCTTCACGGATGGCGGGCCCGCGCAGCAGCACATCGCGGGCCTCTCGCGCCGTCTCGAGCAGGCCGTCGACCGCGCGATGGCTCGCCGACAGCTCGGCCTCGATGCGCGCGAGGAGCGCCTCGCGGGACAGGAGCGCGTCGCGGCGGATCTCGATGACCGAGCGCTCGAAGGCGGCGCTGTCGAGGAGCGGGCCTGGCGGCGTCGCGAGCTGCTGTCGCCAGCTGTCGAGGGTGCCCGCGCGCTCTTCGGGGAGGCGCTCGATGCGGGCGAGGACGTCCGCGGAGAAGGCGAGCACCTCGGCCCGCTCCTCAGCCGCGTCGCTCAACGCGAGCCACACGGCCTCCTCGCGCTCCCCGAGGCGGGACTCGTGCTCGCGGATCTCCTCGAGGATGGTGGCGGTCTCGTCGGCAGGAGGCATAAGCGCGCGTCTCCGGTGCGGGCCACGGCGGACCGTGACGTATCATCACGATGATGGACCGGGCGCGACCGAGCGTCCAGAGGATGTCGTGCCCTCGCGTGCGATTCAGGGGGCGAGCGTCACGCCGACCGGTGCGTGGTCGCTCGGTGTCCGCTCCCCGCGCTTGCGCCGCCAGTCGCGCCCGATGTGGGCCTCGCAGACGCGGTCGGCGGCGGCGGCGTTGCCGTAGAGGTGGTCGATGCGCAGCCCCTGATTCATCCGGAAGGCGGCCCCGCGGTAGTCCCAGAACGAGTAGGTGCCAGGCGGGACGCGCGGGGCGACGAGGTCGCTGAGGCCAAGGTCCGTCAGTCGGGCGAGGCGGGCGTGCTCGAGCGGGTGGAAGGACGGCACGCCAGCGAGGCCTTCGGGGTCCCAGAGGTCGCGTGCGGCGGGCGCGATGTTGAGGTCGCCGAGCAGGATGAGCGGCCCGGGGTCGGCGAGGCGGGCGGCGAGCCAGGTCGTCAGCGCATCGTAGAACGCCAGCTTGTACGGGAACTTGTCCGAGTCGACCGCCTGTCCCTGCGGCGCGTAGACGTTGACGAGGCGGACGCCCGCGGTGGTCGCGGCGATGACGCGGCTCTGCCCCTGCTCGGCGTCGGGCAGCCCGCAGACAACGTCTGTCAGCGGGGTCCGCGAGGCGAGCAGCACCCCATTCCAGGCGCGCTGGCCGTGGGCCGCGACATGGTAGCCGCGGTCGGTGAAGAGGGCCGACGGCACGCGCCCCGTCTCGAGCTTCAGCTCCTGCAGCGCGAGCACGTCGGGGCGCTCGGCGTCGAGGAACTCGCCCACGAGCTCGGCCCGGGCGTTCAGGGAGTTGCAGTTCCAGGTGACGATGCGCATGCCCCGCAGGCTAGCAACCCCGCACCTGGCCGCCAAGCGTCGTTTTGGCGCGCGACACGCAAGCGCCTCATGCGGCATGGATTGCGTGATCGCGGCACGCAAGTGGGCGCGGTCGGGCGCCTGGCCCCATCTGCGGGCGCCAGTCGGACGGTCAGACGCCGCCGAGCAGGTGGCCGAGCTTCGTCTTCTTGGTCGCGAGGTAGTCGCGGTTGGCGTCGTTCGGCTCGGTCTCGAGGGGCTCGCGCGCGATGACCGACACCCCGAAGCGCTCGAGGGCGGCGACCTTGTCGGGGTTGTTCGTCATGAGGCGCACCCGCCTCGCTCCGAGCACGTGGAGGATCTGGGCGCCGATGCTGAAGTCGCGGCGGTCGACGGGGAGTCCGAGCTCGAGGTTCGCCTCGACCGTGTCGCGCCCCGCATCCTGCAGCGCATAGGCGCGAATCTTATCGAGCAAGCCGATGCCGCGCCCCTCTTGCCGCAGGTAGATGACCGCCCCGCGCCCGGCCTCGGCGATGCGCTTGAGCGCCGCGTCGAGCTGACCGCCGCAGTCGCATCGCTGCGAGCCAAAGACGTCGCCTGTCAGGCACTCGCTGTGGATACGGACAAGCAGCGGCTCGGCCCCACGCGTCTCGCCGAGCGACAGCGCGAGGTGCTGCTGGTCGTCGAGCAGGTTCGTGAAGGCGCGTGCGAGGAAGGGGCCATAGCGCGTCGGCAGCGTCGACTGTGACTGCTGCTGGACGAAGGTCTCGTGCGCGAGGCGATGCCCGATGAGCCCCTCGATCGACGCGGTCGGCAGGTCGTGGGCGGTCGCGAAGGCGGCGAGGGCGCCGCCCGTCAGCAGCTCACCGTCGTCGTCGAGCAGCTGGGCGTAGACCCCGACCGGGTCGAGGCCCGACACGCGCAGCGCGTCGCAGGTCGCCTCGGGCCAGCCCTGGCGGGCCACGAGCCCGCGGACGTCGGCGAGCACGGGGTGGACGTGTCCTGGCGTCGTGAGGTCGCTCCCGCGCACGTGTGGACTCGCGACGAGGCGCACCGTGGCGGCTCGGTCGCTCGCGCTGATGCCGGTCGTGACCCCCTCGCGGGCCTCGACCGTGACAGCCCAGCGGTCGGCGTCCAGACGCACCTCCTGACGGACGCGCGGGTCCGTCGCCTGGCGCACGAGGCCGATGCGGGCCGCCCGGTCCTCGGGGACGGCCACGGCCGTGATGCCGCGGGCCCACGTCGCGATGAAGTTGATGACGTCGTCACTCGCGCGGGCGGCCGCACCCACGACGATCCCGCCGCGGTCGGGTCGCCCGCGATCCGTCAGCAGGGCGAGCCCGCCGCGACGGAGGGCCTCGGCGACGGGCTCGAGGCGCTCGGCTTCTGGCAGCGTGGTCGGCGTCATGTCGGCTCTCCGGGGGCGTGTCCGTGGTGGACGAATCAGCAGAATGTTTGCAACAGCAAATATTTCAGAAGAAACGATCGACCGCGCCGCGGACCTTCGCCGTCACCGCGCTGACCTCCTCGGTCCCGTCGATGACGACGACATCGCCGTCCTTCCAGGTCTCGAGGACCTTCTCGTAGTTCGCGGCGATCTTCCGCTGCAGCGGCAGCTGCTCGAAGGTGTCGCGCGACGTCCGACTCGCCTCGACGCGCGCCATCGCGACCTCGGGCGGGACACGCAGGAAGATCGTGAGGTCGGCCTTCAGGGCCTTCTCGTTGACCGCGCGCACGAAGCGGAGGTCGGTCTCGAGCCCCTGGTAGGCGAGCGACGAGATGAGGTAGCGGTCGCAGACGACGTGGTAGCCCGCCTCGAGGTGCGGGGTCACCTGATGGTGCAGGTGGTCGAGGCGGTCGGCCGCGAAGAGCAGCGCCACGGCGGCGGGGTCCATCGGTGCTGGCTTCGGCTCGCCGAGGCCCGCGTGAGGAATCGCGACGAGGCGCCCGCGCAGGACCTGACGCAGCATGTTGCCGATCGGGCCGTCAGTCGGCTCGTGGGTCGCGAGGACGCGCTCGCCCTTGCGCGCGATGTGATCGACGAGGGCGCGGCTCTGGGTGGTCGTGCCAGCGCCGTCGAGGCCCTCGAGGACGATGAAGCGGCCGCGGCGGGCGGTCTTGCGCGAGGTCATGGGGCAGCTCCGTCGTCGGCGGGTGCGGGGGGCGCGGGCAGGGGCTCGAGGCACGGAAGTTCGTCGCGCGTCATGCCGAGCGGGCAGGCGGCCTCGAAGGCCTCGGGCGGGAGTTCTGGGTTCGGGTCGAGATGGGCGACCTCGATGCGCAGGTCGGTGTCGTCGCGCGCGAGCGTCATGTCGAGGCGCCGCGGCACGTCGCCCGCGGCGGTCACGGCGAAGTCACTGTAGCGAACGTCGACCACGGTGCCGCCGCCCCGCGTCAACCGGGCCCGCAGGATGCGCGGCGAGGACACGGCGAGCCACAGGGTCTGGCTGTCTCCGCCGAGGCTGCGCGTGAAGACCCACGCGCGGGCCTCCCCGTCCCAGCGCATCACGTCACCCGCGGCGAGGTTCGCCTCGCCGAGCAGCAGCGGCGGCCGCCCGAGCAGGACCCCCGCGAGCTCGCGCGGGGCGAGCGCCACCGAGGCGAAGCGCGCGACGTTGGACGGGCAGGGGCGCCCGACGTGGCAGTGATCGCCGCCCCGCGCGAAGGCCGTAAAGGTGGCGTCCGAGCTCGCCACGACCGAGAGCACGTCGTCTGTCGGCGACAGCCCGGTCATGCGGAAGCCACGATCGCGATCGAGCAGCAGCTCGATCTTGCCCTTGAGCGCGCCTGCGTCCCCGTACTGGGAGGCGCGCCCTTCGAGCACGGCCTGCCGCGGTCCCGCGGCGAGTGCGCCCTGAAGACGCGGCCAGAGCCAGGCGACGTTATCCGTCGCTGGTCCATCGGCGGGTCGTGGCGCGATCGACACACACGCCGCGAGGAGCGCGACCGCGAGGGTCAGCGCGGCGCTGTGGCGGCCCGTCGCGCTCAGCGGCGGTGCTTGGCGTTCCACGTGTGCAGCAGGCTCCCGACGTCGTGGTCGAAGGCGACCTTCCCGTCGGCGATCTCGCGCAGCGCCTTGACGGCCGATTTGTTCTTCCTCGCTTCCACGAGGCTCTCGGCGCCCGTCTCGAGCTGGCGGGCGCGCTTGGCCGCGAGCATGACGAGGGCGAAGCGGTTGTCGACGTGGTCGAGGCAGTCTTCGATGGTGACGCGGGCCATGTGGGCACTCCGTGGGTTGGTCGGGCGAGGCGGACCCTCGCGGCGCATCCGTCAGGGCGCGACAGGATTGCGCGCGGCGGGCCGCTATGTCAACGGGAAACGGGCGCCGAGATCCCTGACGATGCGTCAGGCCTTCACGCGCGCCGCCTCGGGGTCAAGGAGCGGGCGGAGCGACACCCGGGCGGGCACGCGCTGCCCAGCCACCTCGACCTCCCAGCGGCCCGCCGCGAGCCAGGCGGGCGTCACGGCCTCGCCAGCGCCGTCGACCATCGCGAGCCCGACGGCGGCGCCGAGCGTGAAGCCGTAGGACGCCGAGCGGATGTAGCCGACCGCGACGCCGTCCCGCAGGACGGGCTCGACGTGGAAGAGCAGCGGCTCGGGGTCCTCGAGGATGACCTGGACGAGGCGGCGCGTCAGCGGTCCGCGCGCCTTCTTCGCGACCACCGCGTCGCGCCCGAGGAAGCCGCCGGGCTTGTCGAGGGCCGCCGCGAAGGCAAGCCCTGTCTCGAGCACGTCGTCGGTGTTGTCGATGTCATGGCCCCAGTCGCGGTAGCCCTTCTCCATGCGGCAGGACGCGAGCGCCTTGAGCCCCGCGTGGACGAGGCCGAAGCGCTCGCCTGCCGCCACGAGGCGCTCGTGGACGTAGGCCGCCATGTCGGTCTTGACGAACAGTTCGTAGCCGAGCTCGCCGAGGTAGGTGATGCGCACGCAGAGGGCCTCGGCGCACCCGATGTCGATCATCCGCGCGGCCCGGAACGGGAAGGCGGCGTTGCCGAGATCGACGCTGGTCACGGCCTGCAGCAAGGCGCGGCTCTGCGGGCCCTGCACGTTGATCTGCGCATGCGCGCTCGTCACGTCGGTCACGAAGGCGTGGGCGTCCTCGAAGTGGCGCCGCATCCAGGTCTCGACGTGGCGCCGGCAGGTGTCCGACGCGACGACGAAGAAGTTTTGTGTTCCAAGCTTCGTGACGGTCAGATCCGCCTCGATCCCGCCGCCCTCGTTCAGCCACTGCGTGTAGGTCGTGCGCCCCTCGGGGCCGTCGACGTCGTTCGTGCTGAGCCACGACAGCAGCCGCCCCGCGTCTCGCCCGCCGACCTCGAACTTCGACATGAACGACATGTCCATGAGCACGACGCCTTCCCGGACCGCGCGGTGTTCGCGCTCCCAGTTTGGCCAGAAGGCCGGGCGTCCGAACGTCATGGGGCCCGCGTCTGGCGTCTGCCCGCGGCCCGCGTACCAGTCGGCGCCTTCCCAGCCGCTGACGTCCTTGAAGTACGCGCCCTCGGCGGCGAGGCGGTCGTGCAGCACCGAGCGGCGGACGCCGCGGGCTGTCGCGAGGGAGCGGTAGGGGTAGTGGCACTGGTAGACCATGCCGAGGGACTCGACGGTGCGCGTCTTTCGGTATTCCGGGGTCGTCTGGTAGCGTTCGAGGCGGTCGACGTGGAAACCGGTGACGTCGACGTCGGCGCGGCCGTTCAGGATCCAGTGCGCCATCACGCGCCCGAGCCCACCGCCCGTCAGGATGCCGATCGAGTTGAGGCCCGCCGCCATGAAGTAGTTGCGTAGCTCGGGAGCTTCGCCGACGCATGGCCGGAGATCGGGCGTGAAGCTCTCGGGACCGCAGAAGAATTTCTTGATGCCGGTCTCGAGTGTCACGGGCACGCGCGACATGGCGCGCTCGAGCCACGGGCCCATGCGGTCCCAGTCGGGGGTGATCTCCCCGAAGGCGAAGTCGTCGGGCACGCCGTCGACCTTCCAAGGGGCGCAGACCGGCTCGAAGAGGCCGATCATGAGCCCGCCGCCTTCCTCGCGGTAGTAGCCGTGGCAGCCGGGGTCCTCGAGGACGGGCCACGACTTCTTTACGCCCGCGATGGGCTCGGTGATGAGGTAGTAGTGCTCGGCCGCCTGCAGCGGAATGGAGACGCCCGAGCGCGCTCCAAGCTGGCGGGCCCACGCGCCCGCGCAGTTGACGACGACCTCGCATTTGATGTCGCCGTGCGCGGTCTTGACGCCCGTCACCTTGCGGCCATCGTGCAGCACGTCGACGACCGGGCAGCCCTCGATGATGCGCGCCCCCTGAATGCGCGCGCCCTTGCCTAGGGCCATCGTGACGTCAACCGGGTTCACGCGCCCGTCGGTCGGCACGTAGAAGCCCGCGAGGACGTCGTCGACGCGCGCGAGCGGGAACAGATCGCGCACTTCCTTGGGTGATATTTCATGGACATCGATGCCCATAAGGCGGTTGAAGGCCGAGACGCGGCGGTACTCCTCGAGGCGGTCCTTGTCGGAGGCGACCTCGATGAAGCCGACCTGCGCGAGCCCTGTGGCCTGACCCGTCTCGGCCTCGAGGCGGGCGTAGAGGTCACGGGTGTACTTCCGCATCTCGGTCGAGGTCTCGGACGTCGAGCCGAAGCACACCATCAGGCCCGCCGCGTGCCAGGTCGTGCCCGCGGTCAGCTGGTGGCGCTCGAGGAGCACGACGTCACGACAGCCCATGTGCGCGAGATGATAGGCGATCGAAGTACCGATGACGCCGCCGCCGATGATGACGACGCGGGCCTCGGACGGTAGCGACTGGGATGGGTGCTGCATGACGCGGCGGAAGGTACAGGGGGCGCGCCACGGCGGCAACCATCCGCACGTCCTGGCCGCTCTTCAGGCGGTCTCGCTCAGGCGTGCGCCCCCGGACCGCGATACGGGGGCCCTGTCGCGGTGATGTGCGTGCAAGGGAAGCCATCCCGTGGCAGGCTGAACCCATGGCCATTCCACAGCATCCCGCCACGCGCGTCGCACCGCACGCGCTCTCCGCGTCCTTCCATCGCTGGCTCTTCGCGACAGCCCTCGTCGCGGCTGTCCTCCTGACGACCGGCGACCCGCTGCGGAACGCCGTCGTCACGGCGGGCGTCTTTACACTCGAGCTGAACTTCGGGGCGCTGCCTGCGATGATCGCGAGCTACGACGCCGAGACGCGGCATCTCCTCGGTTTCCAGCTCGGATTCGATTACCTGTTCATGCCACTCTACGCGCAGGGGCTCTGCCTCGGCCTCGCACGGGCCCGAGCTGTCCGCGGACTGCCTGTCGGCGGGGCCCTCCATGCGCTGCTTTGGGCCATCTGGCTCGCGGCCGTCTGCGACGCCGTCGAGAACGCGGCCCTGATGCTCGCCTGCCTCGGCCCAGCGACGCCCACGCAGGGTTGGGTCGCGACCGTCTTCGCGGGGGTGAAGTTCGCCATCCTCGCGTGCGGGCTGCTCGTCTGGCTCGCACAGCTGCGCCACCCGAAGGTCCACGCCCCGGCTTGACGCACGAGGCGCGCCTGCGATACGTCCCCCGCATGGACACCCTCATCCGCCGCATCAGCGACCTCCAGCTCGAGTCCCGCCGCCTGTTCCTGCGTGTCGACTTCAACGTCCCGCTCGACAAGGATGGCAAGATCACCGACGACAGCCGCATCCGTGCGGCCCTGCCGACGATCGAGCACGCCCGCCGCCGCGGGGCCCGCCTCATCCTCGCGAGCCACCTCGGGCGCCCGAAGCCGACCGCCGACGGGCGCTTCGACCCGAAGGCGAGCATGGTCCCCGTCGGCGCCCGCCTCGCCGAGCTGCTCGGCTGCGACGTCATCGTGCCCGACGACTGCATCGGCGACGGCGTCAAGAGCCTCGCGTCCCAGCTGCGCGACGGCCAGGTGATGCTGCTCGAGAACCTGCGCTACCACGCGGGCGAGGAGGGCAATGAGGAGTCCTTCGCGCGCCAGCTGGCGGCGCTCGCCGATTGCTACGTCAACGACGCCTTCGGGGCTGTCCACCGCGCCCACGCCTCGGTCGACGCGCTGCCGCGTCTTATGCGCGAGAAGGCGGCCGGGCTGCTCATGGAGCGCGAGCTCGCGGCGCTCGGCGGGCTGCTCGGCGAGCCCGAGCGGCCGTTCATCGCGGTGCTCGGCGGCGCCAAGGTGTCCGACAAGATCGGCGTCATCGAGTCGCTCATCAGCCGCTGCGATCGCCTCATCATCGGCGGCGCCATGGCCTACACGCTGCTCGCGGCGAAGGGCGTCGAGCTCGGCAAGAGTCGGGTTGAGCGCGACAAGCTCGCGCTCGCGCGGCGCGCGCTCGCGAAGGCCGAGGCTCGCGGCGTCGAGATTCACCTGCCCGAGGACCACGTCGTCGTGACCGAGGTTCGTCCCGACGCGCCGACCGCGATTCATGGCAACGGCAACTTCCCCGAGGACGGCATCGCGGTCGACATCGGGCCGCTCACCTCGGCCCAGTTCGCGGGGCTCATCGGCCGCGCGAAGACCGTCTTCTGGAACGGCCCGATGGGTATCTTCGAGATGCCCGCCTTCGCGCTCGGCACGCGCGCTGTGGCCGAGGCGGTCGCGAGCTGTGGTGGCCACACCGTGGTCGGTGGCGGAGACTCGGTCGCGGCCGTGCAGGAGCTCGGCCTCGGCGATCGCATGGGGCACGTCTCGACGGGCGGCGGGGCGTCCCTCGAGCTCATCGAGGGCTCCGACCTGCCTGGCGTCGCGGCCCTCCGCATCCCCGCCTGAGACGACGTCGCCAAGGAGCCGCCCATGTCGTCGCCGCGCAAGCCGCTCATCGCGGGCAACTGGAAGATG